>SCVI01000117.1 GCA_004296925.1 Patescibacteria group bacterium
AATCCGCGCCACCCGGCGGCTCGAATAGCGCTTCAGGATGAAGTCGTAGGCGTCCTCGGCCATTTCAGCGGCGGCTTGCGGCGCGTCGAGCAGCCCGAGCACCTCGGCGGCGAAATCTGCCGGCCGGTCGGCGCGGCGGTAATGGTTGCCGGGTTCGACCGGCAGGCCCTCGACGCCGATCGAAGTGGAAACCACGGGGCGCCGCATCGCCATCGCCTCGTAGATCTTGAGCCGCGTGCCGCCGCCAACCCGCAGGGGCACGATGTAGACATCCGCCTCGCGGACATACGGCCGCACGTCCTTGACCAGGCCGGTGAAGCGCCAGTTGAGTCCGCGCGACGTGGCCCGCGCGACCAGCGCGGCCGGCGGGTCGCGGCCGACGACGGTGAGCCACGCGCCGGGCCGGGCGGCGGCGATCGCCGGCCAGATCGCGTCCATGCAGAACTGCATCGCGTCGACATTGGCCGGCCAATCCATCGAGCCGGTGAACACGATCTCGCCGCCGTGCGCGTTCGGGGCACGACACGGCGCGGTCGCGCCAGCGCCGAAATACTCCAAATCGACCCCGGTCGGAATCGCCTCGGCGCCGCGCACGCCGTAGGTCTCGAGAAAGAAACCGAGATCGCGTTCGGAGACCGCGATCACCTTGGCGAATTGCGGCAGCGTGCGCGCCTCGAATTCCGCCATCTTGCGGCGCTGGCCGCGCCAGACCGCGCGCGCGAACCGGCTACGCGCGTGCTTCGCGTGACGGGCGTAAATCTCTGCTTCGACGTTGTGCGTGAACAGGACGGCGCCCGGCGGAATGCGGTCGAACAGCACCGCGGCGTGGACGAAATCGGCCACCACTAGGTCGAACCCCTCGCCGAGCAAGGCGCGGATAACGCGACGGCCATCGGTCGAACGATCGAGCGCGACCGAATACGGCAGCCGCGAAACCAGCGCCGCCGACCGGCGCGCGAACCCCGGGCGCGTTTCCGGCCAAGCGGCGAACCGGTCGCAGATCTCCGCCAGCTCGCGCGCGCAGCGCTCGGGCGCGCCGGACGCGGCCGGCGACGCCAACGTGATGTCGAACAATCCGCCCTTCATGCCGCGCAGGATGCCGGCGGTGCGGATCTTGCCGCCCGCATCCGCCGGAAACAGGAACTGCTGCGACACGAACAGGAGACGCGGCTTGCCCATGGCGGTCAGCAAAGAGAGGTGTAGCGCA
>SCVI01000057.1 GCA_004296925.1 Patescibacteria group bacterium
TAGAGACCAAACACATATAAAAACCCCTTATGCGCTAAGGGGTTTTTATATATCTGACTGAACTAGATTTACTCAAAATGGCTCGGTACACGACAAGAGTTACTTGGCACACGGACTGTACGTCCTTTATCTTCTATAAACGTACAAGTACATACATATCTACGATCTGAAAGTATTTCCATAGGAATTTAATTTAATCACACTTGTCTCTAGGAAGCAATTTGAAGAACTATTGACGTTGTTTTTTCACAATGATACAAATGATGCTAAATTTAAATGCGTATGGGTGAAGGAAGTTTCAACAGAATAGATAGAATTGGCGCTCGTCCACGTATTAATAAATGGACCAAAGATAAAAAAGATAAACCGATAGATGAACGCAGCCATGCCAGAAAGAAAAATAATCCAAAACACAGCAAAAATCTAAAGACTAGTTTTAGAAACGGTTGGAAAAAATAGTACTCAGATAGGGAAGTCAGACTCCCCTAATATAGGAGTATTTTAAACCTGCAGTTGATATCGGTTTAATTATAGAAATATTTTTAGAACTGTAATAACTTATTATTTATATTTAATGCATCTAGGAGGATACGATGCGCGTGTCTAAACCCATTTAACTATTATTCCTAGGGGGAGTACCTATGGCCGAATCCCGCTATACAATATGCGTAAAAGATATATTGTGCGCACATTAAAGCTTTAGTTCCCCCCTTTGTGCTCAATTAAAAAACACCTCACGATGAAGGTGTTTAGTTATTTAAATCTTACCAGCTACACTTAAGCAACATTTTCTTTGCCTACAACAAATTCTATTGTAATCTGATGTTGAGTATATTTTATGGGTTTATTACTTCTTCTTCTTATTGTGTTACTTGCAAGAGAGTTGAACAATTAACTCTCCTTCTTCTGATCTTTCTAGCGTTTTTATTTTATCCTTGAATTCGTTCCACCAAGAAGACAAAACCCTCCACAGTCATTGCACTTACCAAAAAAGCCTACGTCGTGGCAATGTAACCCTGTTGCTTTGCATTCTTTAGTGTATCGTCTATATTTAAAATGAAATTCTTTTGTGGCCATAAAACATTGGAAGTTACCTATATTTGATAATTATCTTGGACGCATCTATGTCCTCTTTTTGCTAAGTGACCACAATGTTCACAAATTACATCGTTAGGTTCCTGAGAACGACGTCTCCGCAAAACTATCTCTAGTTCACGTATCCTTCCTTCTAAAAGCCTTACTCTAGTTTCAATAGACATGCGTACTCAACTAATGGTGTTTAGGGATTAGTCTTGGCTCTTCAGACGGACGGCGTTTTTCGCAATCATAACAATACTCGGGACTAGTGGGCGGATTAATGGCACCACATTCACATGTCCAACATTCACCTCTTTCGCGACCCATATAATCGACAGTACACCTATGAAAGTGAACGGTCAAATAAACCATATCAGCATTTCCTTTACCGCAAAACATGTACGATGTTTGCTATAGTTAAAGTATTACTATACAAATTTTATATATGAAAAAAGAAGCAACTTTAGCACTCATAGGTCGCGTAACGTTAGCTAGCATATTTGTACTGTTTGGATTTATGAAAATAGGTACATTTGCAGGTATGGTGGCATACGCCGCAAGCGCTGGTGTTCCCTTCCCACAACTTGCAATTGTAGTCGCTATAGTAGTGGAGCTCATCGGTGGATTGATGATTTTGGTTGGCTACAAAACAAAACTCGTAGCCTTAGCAATTGCTATCTTCTTAGTGCCAGTAACTCTCTATTTCCACACTAATTTTGGAGATCAAGTTAATCTCACCATGTTCTGGAAAAATCTTTCCATATTTGGTGGTCTACTCATTCTTGCTGCGCACGGAGCAGGCTCGTACAGTATTGACGCAAAACTCGCGAGGAGATAGATTTCCAACGATGCTACAAAAAGGACTTTCTTTACGGAAGTCCTTTTTGTATTATTCAGGGTATTCAAAAAACCATTTCTTAAAACTTTTTTTCTACGCTGAGTTCTTTCAGAAGCTTCTTTACGTCATTGATAGGAATTGCATGACCTATGGCTCCTGTTCCATTGCCAAGCACTATAGCAGTATTGACGCCAACCACTTCCCCAGTGTCCTCTGATACCATAGGTCCTCCCGAGTGCCCGCCATGCAAAGATACGTCTGTTGTCATCAGACTTCCATTAAAACCGGATATTATTCCCCTGCTTACATGGCTTTTCCCCCGGAGCGGACTTCCGAGAACCAACACATCATCACCAATGCGGATTTTGTCAGAATCACCCAATTGCGTTACGTCCTCTATAGCTGTTCTAGTTTTTATAAGAGCAATATCTAGAATTGGATCTACGTACACCACAGAAGCTTCATCGCTTACGCTGAGTGGTCCATCTTCACCATACACATCGACTGTTACAGGAGTACGATGACTTCCAACAACGTGTCTGCTCGTTATAATCAAATCCTTGTCTACGAAAAATCCGCTCCCATTAGGCACTTTCTCAATTCGCAAAGAGAGTGATTCACCTCCAACAGGTACACTTGGCGAATTGCGAAGGACATTGATTCGAACCATCGATTTCTGAAGTCGTTCAATAAGATCCGCGCGTGATTCGAGCTGATTCAAGCCTTCATGCATTTAAATATTATACGGTATCTGGCTATATATGTCAAATCCCGCACATTGGCGGGATTTAAAATTTATTTGCTTGCGAGATGTCCCCAACAAGCTTTTGAAGACTTCCAAGGCTTAGTCCCCTCTTTATCGTAAAGATACTTTGCGTATTCAAGGTTTCCGCTAAGGGTTTTTATGTCGAGACCAAGCTTTTCTGCCTCGGCGCCATGATAACGAGTGTTGATTTGCATAATTCCTGTGTCATCCGAGTCTACGGTCCCACGGATTACCTTTCCAGTAGAAGCATCAATGTGTCTCATTCTTGATTCACACCATGCAATGTCAGCTAGTACAGGTGTCTCCTGAAAGTACTCGTTAACGTACTGATTCAGGGTTTGAGGCGACTTATGCTCAAGCTGAGTTGTTGTTGAGAGCGCTGTTGGCGTACTCATCGCAACACTCGCAAGGAAGATGATAATAGATATGGGCATAAAGAGTCTAGATACAATGTTTATGTGTCTCCAAAATACTTGCAAAGTATTCTGGTTTTAGTCGCCTGAGGTCGAGCGCGTGTCTGATAAGATGCCCGGGCAGGTACTAAAAAAGCCGGCCCCGAGGCCAGCTACTTCAATACGGTAGCATTCTCAATTTCATCTGTCAAGACTTGCGTCAACAAAAATATGACTTATACGGCTTTATAGAGCCGTATAATTAATATTCCTAAAATCTACCTTTTTATCAACTTTATGCTCTGAACAAATTTTTTCAATTTTTAGCACTTCACTAACTCGAGCGCCATTTCATACGCTTCTTCTGGGCTATCAACAACTCTGAAGAGATTTAGGTCGTCTTTATCGATAGTTTGATACTTCAGAAGCATCGTATTTTCAATGAAATCGATGAGTGGAGTCCAAAACTCTTTACCATAAAGTATGATAGGTATGCGTTTAATCTTGTTTGTTTGTACCAAAGTGAGTATTTCAAATAACTCATCGAGGGTTCCAAACCCACCTGGAAAATAAATGTAGAGTTCGGAAGCGAAAGCAAGCATCACTTTTCGACTAAAAAAGTAGTTGAACGTGGTTACGTCAGTAAGGTATCGATTTGGCTCCTGTTCTGTATTCAATTTGATATTAAAACCAACTGATTGACCTTTTGCTTCATGTGCGCCCTTGTTAGCGGCTTCCATAATGCCCCCTGCCCCACCAGTAATCACAGTGAAGCCAGACTTAGAAAGCATGTGTGCTAGGCGTGTTGTATCTTCGTACACCTTTGAAGTCATAGTGGAACGCGCTGAACCAAAAAATGTCACCGCAAGCTTATACTTGCGGACTGTTTTAAAGCCTTCAGAGAGTTCGTCCATTATTTTGAGAATCCGCCACGCTTCCATATCCTTAGTATGGTCAGTGGTTTCAGGATCACAGACTCTTAACTCCCCTTCCATACGATGCACTTCAGGAGGTTGTACTGCTTTCTGTCGTTTTTCTTCTTCAGTCATACTACGAGTGTAACATTCAAACGTTTTCTTACCTGTTTAAAACTTTACGACTTCTTTGGTACCGTCCAAGGAATAGGATACATAGAGAATTCATTCAAGAACATGCGACTGTATAGGAGTCGCGAAGCTACCTCTGCATGACACATTGCCCCAGTGAGTGCGTTGTGAGGCTTTGGTTCTTCCGGAATACCTACATATTGAAGTGCCATATCTAAATTAAGACTCGTTCTATGTTTGCTCTCATCAAACGGTGGTGTTATCGAACGATGAACCATGTGCATATACGTCAGCGTATGCGTGTCGAGCGTTCTGTGTGCAAATGGAAAGTCTATATGTCCCCTTCTGCACGCCGCGATTAAAAAATCGCGATCAAATGATGGATTTTGACCTAAAATGGTCCAATCCCTCCTATCGACTGCCCACGCAATAAACGCCTTCACCAACTCAATTTCTGACTTCCTAGAAGGGTCTAGCGCTTCTTCCTTTGTGAACCCGTTTACCACGAGCGCCTCATCATTTATATGTGCGCCATCCCACACTCGGCATTCATCATAAAATTGACTGCCTTCGTCATCTAAATCAATAGCACCAATAGAGAGAATGGAGTTTTTATATGGGTCAGTACCTGAGCATTCAATATCGAGTGCAATCATTCTTTTAGTATAGCAAGCAGTTTAAAGCGATACATCAGCGTAAACCATTACAGTTTCCTGCTTTATACCCTGCGTTTTCGGCTAATTCCTTGGTAAGAAAATAAAGCTTATTTTCTGGTTTTATATTCATTGCTGTTCCACACCAAGGAAAGAAATAGGTGCTACCTGTTTTAGAAGCAACATATCCAGCAGATCCTGCATTAATAAAATCTTCTTCTTTGACACTTTGGCTCGGATAAACCACCGAAAACTCGTCATGCGAAATACTAACAACTGACAATCTTCCAATGGCAAAAGACGAGAGCCCTACAAGCACTATAATGCCCACAATAAATAGCTTATCCCAGAGCCTTATCCAAACCGGCTTGATTTTTAAGCCCAAATCCTGTATTATCCTCACACACATAAGTATAACTTGATATGGCAACAAAAAAGGCAGCCGGCTCAGCAAAAAATCTCACAGATTCAAATCCGCAATACCTCGGAGTTAAACTCTATGCAGGGGAAAAGGCAAAGAAAGGAAGCATCATCATCCGCCAGAGAGGAACAAAATTCATAGCTGGTAAGAACGTAGCAACAGGTAAAGACCATACGTTATATGCAGTTGAAGAAGGATTAGTTTCATTCAAACAGATTCGAAAAATTCGCTTTGATGGCACCACCGTTGCCCGAAAAGTAGTAGACGTTAAATAACTCAAAAAGTATAAAAAACCACCCAATAGGGTGGTTTTTTATTTCTTTATTACCTCAACGAATACCTCGGCTTTGGCGCTTTGCACAGCGATAATGACTCTGTGAGAACCAAGAGTTTTTATTGGACCATCTTTAAAAGTAAGAGCCGATGAATCAAGCGATACATTGTATTCTTTTGCAATTGCTTCAATAACAGTTTTAGCGTGAATTGTTTCAAACAACTTCTCTTTCTCATTCGCCTTTGCAATCACTTGTATTGTTTTTCCATTTAAATCTGCCAAGGCCCGCTTTGCAAACGCCTCATCAAGAGCTATTTTACTTTGCACTGCATTTTTTTCACGTTCAAACTTTTTTAGGTTCTCTACCGTTGCAGGAAGTGCGAGTTTCCTTGGAATCAACACATTTTGGGCGTATCCATCAGCAACAGTGACCAAAGTCCCCCTCTGTCCCACTTTCTTTACATCAGCAATGAGAATAACCTTCATACCTCTAGTATAACTTTGCTTACATCATTCAGCAAAGACACTCTAATATTCTATTTTCCTTGCAACAAGAATTCTGCTGCACGTTCTAATTGCGGATCTTTTTCTGCTTCCCTATCTTCTTTTGTCATCTCAACCTCTATGTCCGGTGTAATACCTTCATGCGAAATAGACAAACCGTTTGGTGTAAGCCAACGCGCAATTGTAATTTTAAGCGAGGTATCAGGGGTTACATTAAAGAGCTGTTGCACTGAACCTTTACCGAAGGACTTAGCACCCACAAGAGTTGCTTTGCCGTGGTCTCTAAGTGCCCCTGAAAGAATTTCAGAAGCAGATGCTGAACCTTGGTCAATCAAGATTGCAAGTTTTAAGGAATCATTGAACACATCGTAACCACGAGACCGACTCACGTCTGGGGCTCGCTTCGTGCCATAATCTTCAGTCACAATTATCTTCCCTACCGGTAAAAACCAACTGGCAATATCAACCGCAACTTCAAGATATCCTCCTGGATTGCCACGTAAGTCAATAATCAGCTTATCAGAACCGCTATTAGCAAACTCGCGTATTGCGCCCCTAAATTTATCTGATGCATTCGCATTAAAAGTAAAAAGACGGATAACAAACACTCCGTCTGGGCGGTTAGTTGTTTCAATCGTTGGGAGTGCAATAGTAGCTCTGGTTATCTCAACATCGAAAGGGACAGATCCTTCGCGACCTATGAGGAGTGTCACTACGGTGCCTCCTTTTCCACGTATCACACTTACTGCATCTTCTACAGAAATACCAGTAGTGTCCTTCCCATCAATCTTTAATACTACGTCGCCACTCTGGATACCCGCTCCCTCAGCTGGACTACCTTTTAATGGAGAGATTACCGTGAGAAAACCATTCTTTATGCCAATTTCCATACCAACTCCTTCAAAATCACCTTGAACCTGTGAGTCAAAGATCTTTTTCTCTTTTGGTGGGAAAAAAGTGGTATAAGGATCTCCGTAAGAACTCGCGAGTCCCTGTATGGCACCCCATACCCTGTCTTCATTTGTACCTACAGGTATAGTGGTAGTGCCAGAAGCAAAATTTTCATCAAGAAGTTTCCACGCCTTAAAAAATGGCTGCAGATTTGCATCTTCATATCGACCAGTCGCTTGGGGAGACCCTGCATTCCAGGGCAATACACCAATTGATTGAGAACCAGCAAAAAACGCTAGCGTCGAGGCTATGAAAACACTAATAAACAGAGTCTTAGTTCCGAAAGTTTTTTGCTCTTTCATTCTGGGTATTATGCCATAAGAATAATAGCGCTCTAGATAGTTTCTTCCCCACTTACTGATCGTTTTAAACAAAATATAGATTGAAAACGGTATACTGAACTAATGATAAATAGATTTGAATACGAAGGCATTACATGGGTAGACATTGAAAATCCCACACCAGAAGAAATTGGTGAAATAGGGCAAGAATTTTCTCTTGGACAACTTCTCACTCATGAATTACTCGCCCCAACACTAAAACCGCGCGTTGATATCTACCCAGACTCAGTCTATACACTTTTACATTTTCCGGCACGTAGACACACTCACGGAAACAAAACCGTACACGAAGTAGATTTTGTTATTGGGAAACAATTTGTTATTACCGTTCACTACGATACTGTTGAAGCATTACTAGACTTTTCACGCTCATTTGAGGCGGCAATGCTTCTCAAGAGAAAAGCTGGGAAGCTTCACAGTGGCCATATATTCTTTGAAATAACAGAACGACTCTACCGTGGAGTTGAGTACGAACTAGATGCCATTGAAGATTCTATTACAACGATTGAAAACGCTATTTTCTCTCAGCGCGAACGCGCTATGGTTGTTGCAATTTCAAACGTGAGTCGTGAACTCATTGATCAAAAACGTACACTTTCAATGCACACCAATGTATTAAGCTCTCTTGAGCAAGTAGGTATTTCTCTCTTTGGTGAAGAGTTTGGTACATATCTTCGCGGTATTTCTGCATTTCATTTCCGCGCACACCAACGAGCTCTTTCCCTCATGGATACAATAAATGAATTGAGGAGCACAAACGATTCTCTGCTTACTACGCGACAAAACGAAATCACAAAAAACCTCACCATCATGGCATTTGTTACTTTCCCGTTCTCCCTTATTGCTGCGATATTTGGTATGAATACCAACAACACTCCGGTAGTGAGTGAACCAAACGGTTTTTGGATTATTGTGAGCGCTATGATTCTCTTGATGAGCGTGTTCTTTGTGTACTTTAAAGCGAAACGTTGGTTCTAGATACATTAATTTTAGATAGTTTTTAAGCCACTTATTTAAAAAGTGGATATCTCGGTGTACAACTCTCCGTATAACCGACTCTTTGGTTCGATGAGTGATCTGGCGGTAAGTGTTACAATCACTTTTCATGACGAATTACGGCGCACGCGTACCACCACAATCAAACGATGCAGAGCGAGCACTCTTGGGCTCTGTGATGCTCAAACCTGACGGTATACACGAGGTGACGGACTTTGTTTCTTCTGATTCTTTTTATGTTGAAAAACATAGGATTATTTTTCGTGCATTTATCGACCTCGCGTCCGGAAGTAATCCTATAGATCTCCTTTCAACGGCGAACCGCCTCAAAGAAATGGGAGAGTTAGAGAGAGCGGGCGGTAACTCATACCTCGCAGAG
>SCVI01000118.1 GCA_004296925.1 Patescibacteria group bacterium
CGCGCGTGATGCGCACGTCGACCACGTCCATGCCCCAGGGCTTGTCGGCACCACGCACGGCCGCCAGCACTTCGCGCTTGACGTCGGCCATGAGTTGCTCGCGGCGGGTAGACAGCAGTTCGTTCACCGTGCGCTTGTTGACTTCCTGCTGGAAGGAGTTGCGCACCACACGGTTGAGCTGCAGGGCGCCGGCGCGTTCGTTGACGCCGACGTTGCGGATGTATTCCTGCGGCTCGCTGATGCGCCAGCGCACGTACCAGTCGATCACCACGCGCTGCTTCTCGGCGGTGAGTGTCGGCTCGGTGTCGGTGCTCTCCAGGGTGAGCAGGCGCTTGTCGATGTAGGACACGTTCTGGAACGGCGGCGGCAGCTTGAAGTTCAGGCCGGGTTCGGTGACGACCCGCTTGATCTGGCCCAGCTGGAAGACCACGCCGAACTGGCGCTGGTCCACCACGAACAGCATGGAGCTGGCGATCGCCAGAACCACGATGAAGGATGTGATGATGAAACCGAGTTTGTTCATGTTGCTTCTCTGGTCGCTGGCGTCGTTCAGCGGCTCTCGCGCTCGCGCGAACGCGCGGCGTTGTCCGTGCTGCGGCTGGTGGGCGCCGGGATCGTGCTCGGCGTGGGCGCGCTGGGCTGCACGCTCGGCGTCGAGGCTGGCTGGCCCGTCATCTGCATGATCTTGTCCAGCGGCAGGTACAGCAGGTTGGAGCCCGACTTGGAATCCACCAGCACCTTGGTCACGTTGCTGTAGATCTCCTGCATGGCGTCGGTGTACATGCGCTCGCGCGTCACCTGAGGCGCCTTCTGGTACTCGGCCAGCACCGAGCGGAAGCGTTGCGAATCACCTTCGGCCTGCGCCACGATGCGGGCACGGTAGCCTTCGGCCTCTTCGGTCAGGCGCGAAGCCGCACCGCGGGCGCGCGGCACCACGTCGTTGGCGTAGGCCTGGGCCTCGTTCTTGGCCCGTTCACGTTCCTGGCCGGCCTTGAGCACGTCGTCGAACGACGCCTGCACCTGCTCGGGCGGG
>SCVI01000071.1 GCA_004296925.1 Patescibacteria group bacterium
GTCGACGATACTCCAGTGCCTTGCGCTTGAGTTGTGTCCCCTTCTGTATGTTGTTAATAAAGCCCGGTTCTGTGCGTGAAATGTAAGGCTCCCTGTCACATGTATCCCAATTATCAGGCAGCTGTTGATTGTTGCAGTTCAGTATGTTGGTGTGGCACTCGGGAAACTCGATTCGTTTCGGCTTTCGGTGCTGTTCGTCGACGCGTTCCGAAATGACGATACGGCCTTTCGAGCTCTGATTAGTGAGAATCAGCTTCAGACGTGTACTGATTTCGTTGGACTTGTTGTGCACGAACTTCTGTAGCACTGGCTTCGGAATTAGAGCATGTTTCAGGTAGTTCAGTGAGCGCTCATCCAGATGACGTTGCTGCGAGAGCAAGAGTTCCGAGGTCAGCTCTAGCTCAGTCTCATGCAGACCCATTATTTCATTCGGGAATTCGGGCTCAAATTCGTTCTCACCCAGGATACCAGCGTGTTGGTTCATCGTAAACTCATCGCGGCCCGTATACAGTGTACTACCGAGGCGATGAGGCAGTGGCATGCGTGCCATAAATTCATGGCCCAGAAACAGGTTGTCGAGGTAGTAGGTCGTGTTGGCGTACGGAAAGTCCTCGAATTCGCTATCAGCCACGACAGGTGCCTGACCGGCATCAGAGAAGACTGGTACTCGCGGTCGATTACGTCTCTGTATGTGTCTCTCTTCCTCCTCATCCTCAACGTGCATCTCGTGCTCGGCACGCTCAAACATGCCCATATCGCCAATCTCGACATTCATGTGGGCCGATGCCGCATTATCCTGCTCAGGGTTCTGGTTCTGCTCGCCAAACGTATAGTGCATCACCGGTGCATTACGGAAATAGGAGCTCAATTGGCATTGCTGTGCATTGACCCCCTCGTCCAGCACGTAATAGTGCATGGCAGCCTCCTTGCTGAAGAGCGATGAGATGTTGCACGGATGTTGGATCAGTGTGTAGTCTTTGATACCGCCTCGTCTGGCTCCATTCGAGTCTATCGAGACACCCAGTGCATCGTAGGTCACGAACGGACGACTGTCAATAAACATAGGACCTCGTGCAGCTGGCTTTTTCTTCTTCTGTCGTTGCTGTTGCTCGTTGTTTCCTTCGTGCTCGACATCCATATCCAACTGTTGATCCAGTGCATGTAGCACAGGGTCCAATACGAATGCCGGATCGCTCGAGAAGTACGGCTTCAGAATGCCCAGGAAGTGGCGATCGAACGTCGGGTAGTCAGCAAAGTGGAACTCTTTGGCCAGCTGATACTGGCGAGGCTGTGTCTTCTTTCCCTTGACTGTGCGTTGCTGTGACATTACTTTACCCACTGTAGCCAATTGATGTGTGGCCATCGAACGCAGCGTGGTCGCCTCGATCAGTGACTCGTTGTGACCGAGTGAGAGGTAGTCAGTACCGACCTTGGAGACACCGCGATTGATGATCCAGACACGATAGCCGGCAACGCGCGAGCCGTGCGAGAACAGTGTCTCGAAAAAGACACACATATCGTCTTTGCCTTGGATGAATTGGGACTCTTTCTCTTGTGGAGGGGCACCCTGTTTGTTGCTATTGCTGTTGCCGTCGGACAGCATGTCATTCTTATCGCCCTGATCGCCACCACCGTTCTTGCCACGGCGTCCTTTGTTCGCCTCAGGAGGCGGTACTTTGGGTGGTGGTGTATTTTTCATTTGATTACCCACTGAGTATCCGAGCGATTTCATCAACGAGCAAAACAGGTCAAAGTAGTGCGATTTCAGGTGGTACCATTGTGTCGCACCGGTCGCAAAGTGAGCGCGCGTGAAGTTGATGCAGACTATGCTTTTGGCGTTGCGGAGCATGTCATAGGACGGGATCTGGCGATAGATGGTACGACGCACGATATTATCATCCAGTGTATAGCCCTCGTCGTCGTTGAACAAGAGTGGTTTGCCGTGCCTCGCGATCGGAACCATTGGTATGGGGGCCGGTATCTGCATGCGTCGCACAGCAGCCGCCATCCCTCCTCCCTCTTCATCCATACTATCCTCGTCATCGTTACTATGCGCCTGTTGTTGTTTCTTCTGCTGCTGAGGTTGCTTCTTTTTTGATGCAGCTCGTCGTGGAGGTCGTCCATTGGGACGTACATCATCCTCCTGTGAGGCAGACTGAGGCTCCTCGGTCTCGGGTTCATCTTCTTCAGCGACTTGCTCATCCGATGATGACGATGCAGAGGAGGCAGACGACGACGTATACGACGATGCAGCACTGTTAGAGACACTCATACTGGAGGTCGAACGAGACATTCGCTCGTCGCCACTGTCGTCGTCATCGCTGTCAGGCGATTGACCCCACTCTTTAGTGAGTTGATTAGCGCGCTCGGTAATACCGAGTTTCTTGTTTACCGGGGCCTTCTTCTTTTTCTTGGAGCCACCGGCTGTGTGGACCGTACGTTTTTTCTTCGGCGTCGGACGCAGACTCTCCAGTGCCGACTCACCGTTATTCTTGCGGCCGGTCGTGTTTTTGCGCGCCTTCTTCGACGTCGAGACGGATGCATCACTGCGCTTCGAAGTCTGCGTCAGTGGCTCGGTCTTGACTACAGTGGGCTGCGACGAGGATGCACCGAACCCAAAAGCTCCATTACTATCCAGAGACGTCTCTGCCATAGTCGTCATGACGACTCACCACACAACAGAGAACACACGCGTGCCAAAAGGGTTGGCGGTTTGTCAGAATTTTTTTAATTATAGGTCTTTTTTTAAAAACGCGTCGGCG
>SCVI01000119.1 GCA_004296925.1 Patescibacteria group bacterium
GCCAGCTTCGGACCGCCGGCGTCACGCGCCCGCAGTGCCATCACCGCCGAGATGTTGCCGCCGGCCGAGTCGCCCGCCACGGCGAGGCGCGTCGGGTCGCCGCCCAGTTCGGCGGCGTGCGCACCGACCCACTGCAGCGCGGCCCAGGAATCCTCGATGGCGGCCGGGAACGGGTGCTCGGGCGCCAGCCGGTACTCGACCGACACCACGATGGCGCGGGCGCCGACGGCGTGGGCGCGGGCCACATGGTCGTGGGAGTCCAGATCGCCGATGGCCCAGCCGCCGCCGTGATAGAAGACCACGACGGGCAGCGGACGGGTCTCACCGTCGATCGGCGGCCAGTAGATGCGGGCCGGAATCTGGCCTGCCGCACCGCAGTCGAGCACGCGGTTCTCGATCCGCAGGTCCGGCAGCATCGCGGCCGGCGGCCGCATCGCGGCGATCTTGGCGCGCGCCACCTCGACACCGTCGTCGATGGTGAACTCCAGTGGCACGGCGTCCAGGAGGGCTTTGAGGATCGGATCGATACCCGGCCGAGTGTCCGGCGTCACATCTGAGGTCATGCCTCAGGCTAACGCGGCGCGCAGCGCGGCAATTCCGCGGTCGGCCGCCTCGGTCGTCGCCGGCACCACGCCGTGGTATCCGAGGTAACCGTGTACCAGGGTCTCGGCGTTGTGCACCTCGGCGGAAACCCCGGCCGCGGTGAGCATTTCGCCGTACCGGATGCCGTCGTCACGCAGCGGGTCATGTCCGGCGACGGCGATGTAGGCCGGTGCCAGCCCGGCCAGCGACTCGGCCCGTGCCGGGACCAGGGCGGCCGGCGGGTTCCGCAGGTCGACGCCGGTGGCGTACAGCAATGAGAAACCACCGACGGCGTCGCGGCCCAGGACCGGGGCGTCGGCGTTCTCGGTGAACGACGGCAGCGACGTGTCCCAGGTGGTCGCGGGGTACCACAGCAACTGGGCGCGCAGGGTGATGCCGGCATCGCGAGCCAGCTGTGCGACCACCGCGGCCAGGTTGCCGCCGGCCGAATCACCGGCCACCGCAAGACGATTCGGGTCACCGCCGATGTCGTCGGCGTGGGCGGCCACCCACTGCGTGACGGTCCAGA
>SCVI01000120.1 GCA_004296925.1 Patescibacteria group bacterium
CCGCCATTTGCCGAGACGATCAGGGCAAGGCGCTGTTCTACATCGGTGCCGGTGACGATTTCGCCGTTGATGATCGCGGTCGCGCGGCGCACGTTCGGATCGTTGGTCCCGAACATCGTCGGGTTTGCCGGGATGTTGAGCGGAGCGTTGGCGCCCTGAGCGAGGACCGGCGAAGCGGCGGAGGAAAAGGCGGCCAGCGCCATCGCGGTGGAACCCAGCGTGCGCGAAATCGCCTTGCGGGTGATGTACAGCTTGGACGTCATGGTCTTGGAAGTGGTCCTGTCGAACTGGCGCTCGGATGGCGGCCTTCTTGTTATTCCGGTTCTCTGGCCGCGCACGGCTTAACCCAAGCTGAGTGGCGCATCGGACGCAAAAGGGCAATAGTCTGCAACCACAACCCGCCATCGAATGGCATTGGCGCTACTTCACTCCGAGATTCTTGAGCGAGAGCGACACCTGGAAGGAGTTGCCCCGAACCGCGTCGCCGATGTTCACGTAGTCGCGCCGCCAGGTGAACGACAGGTCGAGGCAATCGTCGGTGTAGGCCACGCCAAGGCGGTGGCGCAGCATCTGGAAGCCGTCCGAGGTAAGCGTCGGGTCCTCGTTGCGGTTGGTCAGGTTGACGATGGCAGAACCGAACACCGAGAATGTGCTGGTGATGGGCGTGCGCGCTGCAAATCGCAATTCCTCGCGGTCCTGCAGATCCTCGAACGTCGAAACCACGTTGCGGTTGAGTTTGAGATAACCCGCCTCGATATAGCGCCGATGATTGCCGATGGTCGCGTCGAACTCGTTGCGACGCAGGGCAAAGCTGTCCTTGTCGAGTCGGAAGCGGTGCGTGAACTTGATGATGTCGCCGAAGCGCACCGTGGTGCGGCCGACATAGTCCGATGCACGGTTCGTGAGACCCGTACCGTCAGGCAGCAGCGTGTCCTGCTTTGACAAGCGATAGCTCTGGCCGATGGTCGACGTGATGCGCAGGCCAGGACGCTGGAAGCTCCAGTCGAAGCCATAGGTGAAGCGTACACCATCCTCGATCCGGTCATGGCCAGGAAACCGGCTGAGCGAGAACAGGTTGGTGTCTTCAAGATCGACCGAGCGCGAATCCTCGTTCGGAATCTCGAAGTTTCGCACGCTCGGCGTGGCCACGATCTGAAAGCGCGGGGTGAGCACCTGCGTGCCGCCAAAGATGCCGCCGACGAACGGCCACTTCACGTCGAGTGCGGCCGTTGCGATGCCCCGCGTTTGCCAGCCCGGCAGGCCGCGGTAGACTGCGGTCGTGGTCAGTTCGTTCTCGGCGCTGTGATAGGCATCGCCACGCACCAGCCCGGTGAGCGTCACTTCCTGGCCGAGACCGGTG
>SCVI01000121.1 GCA_004296925.1 Patescibacteria group bacterium
GCCGCGGTCTGCATCGTCAGCTCCCGGATTTCGGGGGCCGCGTCGCGGCCGATGGAGCTGGTGCACACCGCGATGCGCAGCCGCCGCGGTCCGGGCGCGGTGACGTCGCCGATCGGCGCCAGCTTCGGGTTCCGGTAGACACGCTCGGCCTCGCGGTAGAACGCCGCGGTGTCCCGGACGCTGCGGGTGAGGACGCCGTTGGCGACGATCTGCAGCGGCATCCGGGTCTCGCGGTCGAGTGGCAACCGGCCGCGGGTGGGCTTGAGACCGACCAATCCGTTGCAGGAAGCCGGGATTCGGATGGAACCGCCGCCGTCGTTCGCGTGGGCGATGGGCACCACGCCGGCCGCGACGAACGCGCCCGACCCGGACGACGACGCCCCCGCGGTCACCATGGTGTCCCACGGGTTGCGCACCGGGCCCAGCCGCGGGTGCTCGGCCGAGGCGCTGAAACCGAACTCGGACAGCTGCGTCTTGCCGAGCGCCACCAGGCCCGTCGACAGGTACAGGCGCGCCCACTCCCCGTCCGCCGGCAGCGGCCTGGGCGTCCAGGCGTCGGCACCCTGCATGGTCGGCCAGCCGCCGACCGCAACGTTGTCCTTGATGAACGTCGGAACACCGTCGAAGAATCCACCGAAAGACCTTGGTGTGCTGGCCTTTTCGACCGCCTGGTCAAAGGCTTCGTACGCCAAGCCGTTCAGTTCGGGCTGCGCCTTCTCGGTACGGGCGATCGCCGCCTGCACCACCGCGGCTGCCGACACCTCGCCGCTGCGGATCGCGTCGGCGACACCGACCGCGTCGAGGTCACCGAGGGCGTCGTCACCGAATGTGCTGATCCGTGTCATAGGAGCCACGGTACCAAGCAGTACCACCGGCCCGCCTTACCCCCAGATTTCACGATGTGAGTCCGGACACCGACTTCCGGCGCCATTGAACGCGCTGCGTAAACGCCTAGTTTCCCCGGCGTAACTTTCCATTTGAACTAGTGCCATATGGAAGTAACTGGTGCTAATTTCCGTTCACCCGGCTGCTGCAGGTCGCGGACCGGTCCGGTCATTGGCGCCCGCATCCGACCTGCCTGCCTGATGCATTGCATCACTGGCGATTACGACGGATTCGACAGGAAACGCGTTCATGACAACCGAGCAATCCCTAGACGAAGTGCACGGCCAGCCGATGGCAGATCGGAAGAGCGT
>SCVI01000058.1 GCA_004296925.1 Patescibacteria group bacterium
CCCAAACGAAAGCTCGCGCAAGAAACTCGATGACATTCCGGGCAGCAAACCGGCGGAACTATTCACTCCGCGTAGTATAAAGAAAGTTAACGACTACGAAATATTCGTCCATGAGCAAGAGGTCATTGACCTGCTTCAAGTACTTGATGGAACAAAAAACGATACTAACATGCTTGGTCTTCTCGATAATGAGACGATCAAAGCGGGCAAGCTGACGCAGCATGTCGTCATGGTGCTGCCGTTCCGCGCCTCATGCGATGCACTTGAGAAGCTCATCAGTAAAAACAAAAAATTGTTTAAGAATATTGCTGGATATAAACTCTTCAACATCAGCGGATACAACCAGACCCTCAGCACGCCAGAAGAGATAAAATCGGCAATCGCAAAAGCTGAATTAGCTGGCCAAAAGACCATTACCCTGACGGTCAACAAAATGCTCACCGGCAGCACGGTGCCGCAGTGGGATACGATGATCTACCTCAAAGGCACGGCAAGTCCGCAAGAGTATGATCAAGCCATATTCCGTCTCCAATCGCCCTGGGTTGAAAAGTATCAGGACGAAAATGGCAACATTATCAAATACGACATGAAGCCACAAACACTTCTGGTCGATCTCGATCCGACGCGACTGTTTTACCTACAGGAAATGAAGGCCTTTACCTACGGCGCTAATACTCAAAACATCGGCAACGAAAATATTGAAGCATTTATAAAGCGGGAACTCGCGATTTCGCCAATCATCGCGCTCAATGCCGAAGGTAACAAACTTGTCGAAGTAACTGCAATAGCGATTATTGATCAAGTTCGAAAGTACGCCAATAACCGAACGATTACAGAAGATGTACAGGAAATCGGCATCGACGCTTCTCTGAAAGAGAATCAGGCGATATTTGAAGTCATCAGCAAACTGGCAGAGCTTGGCGGCAACGGTGGGCTCAACATCAGACCAAACGATGAAGAGGGAGAAGAGCTGGATGGTGTGGCGCCGGTGGAAGGCGATGCTGCGGGAGTGGACGGTAATCCCGCTAATACGGGTACAGACGGCTCTGATGCTGCTGACGACATATCTTCGTTTGAAAAACGCTTTCGTACCTACTATGTGATGATTCTTCTCTTCGCGTTTCTCTCAAGCACTGAAGAAAAGTCCCTGACTGACGTGATAGAAAATATTGATGCAAATGAAGATAATCGCCGTATCGCCAGGAACCTCGGGCTCAAAAAGTCCGACCTACTGCTTCTTCGCGAGAATATCAAACCATTCGTCCTATCATCCCTTGATTACAAAATTCAAAACGCTGACTTTCGTGCAAACGACGACAGCATTACACCCGTTCAGCACATAGACATAGCTATCCATAAATTCGGCCGCCTCTCTGGCGCGGAAGTGTTTACGCCCTCATCCATCGTCAATCGGATCTATGATGCTTTCGATGAGGGTTTTTGGCGTGGTGCAAAAGACGCGAAAGTTTTAGACATCGCCAGCAAATCGGGAAGTTTTGCTAAAGGCTTTGTAGAAAAAGCCATTCAACACGGGGCAAAAATAAAAGATATCAAAGATAATTTTTACTCTATCCCTACCTCACCAGCTGCGTATGAATTCACACGCAAGATGTACACGGCACTTGGACTAAATGTTGAAAACATAGCTAGGCATTTCAATTCGTTTGACCTTATCAAGCTAGGTGATGATGAGATGCAGTATTTGCTTTCGCAAGACAAAAAGTTTAGCGATATACGCCTCGGCGACCTCGAGAAGCCTGCTAAAATGAAAGATAAGACTAATATGAAATTTACAGCTATTGTAGGAAATCCTCCCTATCAGGAAAATACCGGCACAAATTTTGCTAAGCCTATTTACCATTTGTTTTTTGAGTCTGCAAAGGCACTCAATCCCAATTACGTAACATTAATTCACCCCGGACGCTTCTTGATGAATTCGGGCGCTACTCCAAGGGAATGGAATAGAAAGATGCTTAATGATCCACATCTTTCTATTCCGATATACGAGTCAGATTTTCAAAAGATTTTTGCTGGCGTTGATATCCCAGGAGGAATTGCTGTAACATTCTGGGACAAAAACCATGCAAGCGGCGGTTTGGGAGGCGTTTTTGTAGCTTCAGAAGAGTTACGGAGCATATCTAAGAAAGTGAGAACTGGAGGATTTGATAAAATCGTAGGTTCTGCCGGAGGTAGTCCAACGAAAAGATACGAAGATAAGTATGGTCGCAAAAGAAGCTACTTTAGAACAAGTGCATTCTTTGACTTAAAAGACGTATTTAGCGCGAAACCTGACGCAAAACATACTATTAAAATAGTCGGTTTGGAAAAAGGTAATAAACGATCTGAGCGATACGTGACTCCAGGCGTACTCAATGACTTACAAATAAAAAAATGGAAAGTACTTGTCCCTAAATCCAATGGAAGTGGCGCGATTGGTGAAGTATCCAGCACACTTCTTATTGGAAAACCTCTAATAGCGAAGCCTCTTGTCGGGTCTACGGAGTCATTTATACAAATTGGTTCATTCGATAACAGGGTCGAAGCTGAAAATTGTATGAAGTACATAAAATCAAAGTTTTGTCGTGCAATGCTTGGCATACTCAAGGTTACACAAGATAATCCAAAATCAGTTTGGAAAAATGTTCCGTTGCAGGATTTCACTAAAAAGTCCGACATCGGCTGGACGAAATCTATTGCTGATATAGACAAGCAACTTTATAAAAAATACGGCCTTAATAAGCAGGAGATAAATTTCATCGAAGCTCGCGTCAGGGCCATGGACTAGCATGGCGCCAACAGAAAATGCTGATATTTTAGAGGATACGCTTCGTCGAAATGGCGATCTCCTGGACATTCTCCTTATCGACAAAACGACGAAGAAGAACATCATCTGGGCAACTGATTCGTATGGACACTATGGCAAAGAATTTGCAGCCCATAAGCAGATTAAGCCTGAGCTCGTCACTGGCCGGCAATACGGCAAATTAATTCAGCCACGTGCAGTCAAAAGCCGCGAAGAACAACGCCAGCGCACCAGAGAAAAAGGCGAGGTATTCACGCCGCTTAAAATTGTTGAACAAATGAATAAATTGGGCGACGGGATTTCTATTAGCGAATTGAATTGGCAGGAATACGTAGCAGAACTTAAGCTCGAGATAGCCTGCGGCGAAGCGCCGTTTATTATCAGTCGCTACAATCCAGTGGAGCATGGGGCGGTAATCAAGATAGAAAGCCGCGTTGGGTTTCTTGATCGCAAGCTTCAGATTGTCTCAAAGTACTGCGCTACGCCAAAAGAATGGTTGAAATGGGCAAAGGTGGCGTACCAAAGCTCCTACGGCTACGAATGGCAGGGTGATAACCTGCTCATTGCCCGAGAAAATTTACTTTACACTTTTATTGATTATTACCAAGATAAGTTTGGCAAACGACCAACCCTCAAAGAACAAGAGAAATTTGCTGAAATAATAAGTTGGAATATTTTCCAAATGGACGGCCTAAAGTATGTTGTTCCCATGAGTTGTCACCATAAAAGCAAAATTATTCGAGGGGCGTTGACACTCTTTGGAGAAATACCAGAAAAGGTTGAGAAACACGAGTGTGAGGGTTGTAAATATTATCGACCAAATAAACACAATGGGAAGTATGTGAAAATTATGGATTGGAATAAGAATAAAACTGTAAGGTTTGTGGATCTTATAAAATAAGACGAGAATTAATCCTGCAATATCAAAGATTGAAAAAATGCTATAATAAAAGAAGTTCCTTGTTACAAAAAACCGTAGTCCGTGCGTTTAATTCGGACCGTGTATGTCTTCCTGAGAGAAATCGAAGGATAGGCGAAGGGGGAAATCTGTCCCGAGCCACATGTCATGCGCGACTGATCGTTTAGGCGGTTGGGAGATTTCTATCAGTTGTCGAACTGGTGTAAATCTCTTAGCCGCTTTTTTATTTGCGGCGGAGAAATTATCCGTTAGCAAATAAATAGTATGAAAAAACTTATAGCACTAATAAATCCCCGAGGGAAAACAGTAAAGCAAGCGGCGGCGGAGGTACAGGAGGCACTTCGGTTGGACGCGATAAGACAGAAAGAGTCAGAGATAGTGTTCGTACCAAAAATGGTGCCACAAAACGATCCAGCGCCTATTGTTGACGAGTGGGATACACTGATGAAATCGGTGGCAAAAGCTGTTCCGGGAATACACATGCTCACAACAAAAAAATATCATCGAACAACACAAGCGATAGATGAGCTGGATACGAAGGATGACAGAAAGCCATTCAAGGTGTACTGCGACGACATGTTCCACTACATGGATGAAAGTGCCCGACTGTATATAGGATCGTTTGAAACACTCGAGGAAGCTAAAGAAAAATGTGCAGAGGTGCTGGTAGAGTCATTATTCAATCTCTATGAGCCGGACATAAGCGAGGAAGATCTCGTCAAAAAGTGGTGGGCGTTTGGAGAGGACCCATGGATTTTAGATCCAAATCATAATCCAGAGGATATTCCGTTTTCTGCATATAAAGAAGTACCTGCGTTTGCGAAAGGCGCTATTGAACACGAAATGTCAGCAAAACAGCACGGATTGGTGAAGTGTGAGGTGTGTGGCGAATATAAAGGCAAGGTGCAGAGTAAATATTTGAATTGGGCTACTCCACTCGAAGGAGATGAAGGAGAGGAATTTATTGATGTAACTTGCATTTGCGAGGGCATTCCTTGTGCTAAGTGCAAGAAAAATAAAATTCATCGTCCAATCTCAAACTCCTATAACGAAGAAGATAATAGTATCAGCCATGCCCCCTATTTCGCAGGTATGATGCCGTGCAGTGAATGTAAAGAGAAAGAATTATAAAAATCTAACTAAAAATAAAGCCATATGATCTACACTAAAAAAATAAAAGACGCCGTCAAGTTCTCAATCAAAACACATCAGGTGTACCAGAATCAGAAACGCAAGGGAAAAGATATTCCGTACATTACGCATCCGCTCACCGTTGGACTTATTCTCGCTTGCGCTGGTGCAGAAGAAGATGTAATTGTTGCAGGGATACTTCATGACACGATTGAAGACAGTATCCCTGAAAAGAAGGTAACGAAGACAATGATTGCGGAGCGCTTTGGTGACAAAGTTGCAGAACTCGTACTCAGTGTCACCGAACAGAATAAGGCATTATCTTGGGAGGAACGAAAGGCAGAAGCACTGGAGCACGTCAAAACCTTTTCCAACGATTCTTTACTTGTGAAATCAGCCGATGTCCTTAGTAATGGTTTAGAGTTGATTGATGACCATGCGATGGACGGAGATGATGTCTTTTCGCGCTTCAATGCACCAAAAGAGAAAATATTAAAGCATTACCTAGAGCTTATTCGCACTATTGTTGAATGTTGGCCAAAGAATCCACTTGCCTCTGAACTCACGTATGTCGCTAGTCAGTTGAAAATGATGGGCGCAACCTCATTTATGGTGGAGCATAGAGCAAAAATTATTGAATACAGTGAGTACAAAGAAGATGAGGTACTGGAGTGCCCAGTGTGCCATTGGAGGGGTACATCTGAAGGAAATAAGGAGCACCACGACGATCTCTTTGATGTGTCATGTCCGATCTGTGGCAAGATGGTTCTTGTGGTTAGCTATCCGCTTATAAAGAATGGTTAGATTGCCAAAGATGCGCCTTACTAGGAGTAATGCAATGAAATCCTCCATGTAAGGAGTATAGTGGATTCAGTAGTTTCTATGCCCCTCATCTCCAAAACAACCTTCCTAGAATTCCTGATGTGCCCAAAGAACATTTGGCTCAAGCTTCATAGACCTGAGCTGGCGAGCCAGTTTGCACTTTCAGCATTTGAACTTCAATTGGCCGAGCAAGGAAATGAGGTTGAAGAGTATGCACGCAAATTATTTCCTGAAGGTGTGCTTGTCACAAAGACGCGAGATGAAGCTGTGCAAGAGACAGAGCAATTGATAACTTTAAAAACACCTGCGATTTTTCAAGCAACGATTGTTGTTGACGGCTTTATTGCTAAGAATGATGCGCTTGTCTATGACGAAAAGAATGCGTGCTGGGATTTGTATGAAATTAAAGGAACGAACTCAATTAAGGAAGAAGGGAAGTTACGCGACCACATAGACGACCTTACGTTTCAGGCATCTGTTTTGAAACGTGCGAATGTTAAAACAGGTAAATTTTTTATTCTGCACCTCAACAAGGAGTATGTGCGAATTGGTGATTTAGATATTGAAGAGTTGTTTGCAATAGAAGATATGACTGAGAAGGTTGTTGCACGCTTGCCTCAGGTGGAAGAGCAGATGGGGGCGGCGAAATATCATTTAACACAAGAGGATGAGCCAATGAAGGGGTGTGACTGTATCTATGCAGGAAGGAGCGCGCACTGTTCAACATTCAAACATTCTAATCCGCAGGTTCCTGAGTATTCTATTCACGACTTGGCACGCATTGGAAGTAGTAAGAAAAAACTTGCAACGCTGGTGGAGCGAGAAGTGTTTAGTTTGGATGATGTTCCTGCGGATGTAGATTTGAGTGATATTCAATTGAATCAGCTCCTCGTGTATAGAAATCAGAAACCTATTATTGACCTTGATGCTATTCGCACGGAGATAGAGGCACTCATATTTCCGCTCTACTTTTTGGACTACGAAACTTTTGCGCCAGCCATTCCTATGTTTAATGGGTTTAGTCCGTACAAGCGAATTCCATTTCAATTTTCACTTCATATATTAGACACTCCTGACGGTGAACTTAGGCACGTGGAGTATCTACACGAAGAGCGCTCTGATCCTTCTGAGAAAGTAGCTCAAATGCTAGTGGAACATATTATGCCCAAGGGGTCAGTGATTTCATGGAATAAAAGTTTTGAGCAAGGTGTGAATAGGGAATTAGGACTCAGGCAACCTGAAAGCCGTATTGCGTTGGAGCGTATGAATGAACAGATGTATGACCTACGTGATGTGTTTCAAAAACAATACTATGTACACCCCGATTTTCGTGGAAAAACTTCTATCAAGAAAGTACTCCCCGCGCTCGTCGAAGGAGTTCGTCACGCTGACTTAGATATTTCTGAAGGTGGTGCGGCATCAGATGCGTGGTGGCAAATGATTTCTCCCACTGCTACTGCCACGGAACGCACTAAAATTGCTAAAGGTTTACGCACATATTGCGAGCTTGATACCTACGCTATGTGCCAAATTTGGAAGCACCTTAGAGATCTCGCTTTTTAACACACAAAAGGTTCCAACTTCGTACCAAACTGCTCCCCATCGTTTTGCTATACTCGCAATATGAAAGAAATACCAAAAGGAATATGAATTGGGGCGGGTGTTGCAATTGGAGTAGCTGTTGGTGTAGCTATGGGGAACATTGGTCTTGGTATCGCGATTGGGGTAGCTGTAGGCGCTGCTTTTGAAGTTAGCAATAATAAGAAAAAATAGTTTCTCATGATGAAAACAATCCTAGTAGATGCAGTATTTTGCTTCGTTTCAGAAGAAGGAGAAATATTTGCAGAAATGCATGAACTTCTTGAAACGTACCCGAACAGGAAAATCATCCTTACGAATGCGGACTATGAAAAATTTGAAACATATGGCTTAGATAAAGTTCCTTACGAGGTGTTTACCCTAAAGCACAATCCGGAAAAAACTGATCCAAAATATTTTGAAACCTTACTGAAACACTTCGGTTTAGTAAAGGAAGACGTTTTATATTTTGAGCATAACCTTGAAGCAGTAGAAAGCGCTAAGTCTGTAGGAGTTACCTCGTATTTTTATGATAACGATAAAACAGATTTAGAGGCACTAAAAGAGTTTTTGGATACAAATTTGCTCTTAGGATAGTTAGTTCATAAAACCACCCCAACAGACACATAATTGACTTATATAAGGTCAAATCATATAGTTTTTATATATTTAAGTTAGCTCGATTGTATGAAAAATTCCTTTGAATTAATGAGTAGAGAAAACATTCGTCATTGCCAAAATTGCGGAGATTGGACTGAATTTGGTTCAAATGGAAAATGCACGAGATGTGGTAAGGAGTAAGTATCTCCACCATCCTAGTTTGCTACAATTAACTGTAGATATTCTAAATAAATCTCATGTTCCTAAAACTTTCACTTCTTGCACTTCCTGTTCTCGTTATATTGGATTTGCTGTGGCTTGGACTTATAGCCAAGAATTTTTACAGTGCGCAGATTGGAGGGCTTCTGAAACCAGATGTCAATTGGATGGCGGTGATAGTTTTTTACCTGATATTTATTACAGGCCTCGTTGTTTTTGTGATTTCGCCGGCAGTCGAGAAAGGTTCGTGGACTCACGCGCTCATGTTTGGTGCATTGTTCGGGTTGGTTTGCTACGCAACGTATGATTTAACAAATTTGGCAGTTGCCAAAGATTGGCCCATTCTTGTGACTATTGTGGATATGGCGTGGGGTGCGGTGATTGCGTCACTTGTTTCGCTCTCCACATACTTCTTAGCGATGAAGTTTTTTGTATAGATTTTTTAAAATATTGGTGCCACCATATTTTGACTAGAGAACGTAGTAGCAGAGAGCTGGATGAATGAGGTAAGATAGAACATCGACAGTATTTCAAATTCACTCAATTTCGCAAAATCGCATGAAAAAAAATATAATTCGAACTGTTTTGTGGATAGTGGTTGTAATTGTAGGATATTACGGATTGACATATAAATCACCTAACCAAAAAAAGGGAATCGCTACGCAGGAGATGCCTGAGAATAAAACTGCTTTTTCGGAGTTTTTGAAACGAAACGAGATGAGTAAATGCACCGTCACTCAAAACATTGATGGAACTGAAATTACAGGAACTATACTAACTTTTAACAGTATGCTGCGAGGTGAATTTAATACAGAAGTATCCGG
>SCVI01000059.1 GCA_004296925.1 Patescibacteria group bacterium
TGCTCGTAAAATGCTAAGTGTTCTCGACCCCCTCTCGCGGTTTTTCCAAGGGAAAAACATCGCTTCGAGCTCACAAACGCACACACCAAGAAGCAGTTCTTGGTTTTGTGCTGTTTGTGATGAATTACTAACCATTGCTCGAACCCATTTTGAACAATCGCGAAGCGATTGAACTTCGCACGCGCCACGCGCGTGGTGGCTTTGAACCGTATCGTACGCTCGGATTGCGTGGTGATTCTGCGCGCCTCGCTGCCTCGCTCCACTCGGCACCAAAACCAAAGAATTTTTCCTTACAACTACTTTTTCGGTGGAGGGGTCTGGGGAGGAGCCGACAAAAAATGGAAAGGAAAATTCTTTGTTTTGGTTTCGCCGCTTTGTCCTTCAAAAAGCTCCATTTCAGTCTCCATTATATTTGAGAGACTTCCATTTCGCTTTTCTCCGTCCTCGCGGCGAGCGAGGCGCGCTCCGACCACCGAGCGCGTGGTATATCGAGAGACCGCTCACACTTCGCAAACACCTCACATAGGCCGCTCACATTCGTTCGCGATGCCTACTCGGTGCTTGCTTCGTGTTCACTCTGTTACTTCGTTCGAGTTAGTGGTTATTCAAAGTGGTTTGCGCTAACGCGCAAACAAATCTGTATGTGCTTGTCCCACCCTCCCGTACGCGCACAAACCCCGCCCCGAAAGACAGAAAGAATCGCGGGCGGGGAACTCCCTGTAAAATACAAAACTCTCAATGCGGCCGCATTGAGAGTTTGTTGATGAACAGTTTTCTGCTAGTCGAAGATATAACAGCGGGAGCAGGTGCAGATTTGGCTTTTAGGCCGATCTGGATGCATCTCGTTGTCTAGTTGATTCTCTGGACCACCAAAATCGTGATAGACGAGACATTCTTTGTCGAACGCTGCCTTGGCTGATGGAAAATAAGAAGCCTTGAAGTGAGTATATTTCTTATTTTCTCCAACCCAGCTACACAATCGAGCATTGAGGTCACTATCTGATCTGCCGACATAGAGTACAACGAATGTACCGTCATTTTTCACATAACCGAGTGCGTATGCACCAGGCGATATTTTAGTGACGATGCTATTGACTTCCACATCAGACAGTACGAACGGTCCTTCTAATCCTGTGCTTGCCATGAACAGTCTAGATTTAGGGAGTTGATAATCGGGTGCTTAAAATGCTAGACTGGGTGTGAGCCCTTTGGAAGATACTATCGCCTGATTCCGCAAGCGTTCCCCAGTCTAGGAAGGTTCGCTTTGGAATCGTAATATCTTTCAAGGTACAGATTAAGCACCCAGGATTGCCGTCTAAGAAATTAGGCGGCAATTCTTTTTGCTCAAGCCTCATTTTCCTCATTTACTTTCTCAAGTAATTCAGATAACTCTATGAGTTTTGTTCTTGTAGCAGAATTAAGAGGTTTTGCAGACTTGATTGTAAGAGCCCACCCACTACCAGAATCGTTGAATATGGCAGGTTGACCACTTTGTTTTGTGGGTTTGAAGAAATCGTCAAACGGATTTGAGCCCGTCGCTTTTCCTGCTTTCGACTCTGAGCTCTCGCCATCGTCTTCCTGGTTTACATTTTCCGCCGACGCAACAAGAATCCCATTTTGAAGCACTCCCGCATATTGAGCAGAACGGATAAAATTCCGTGCAGCCGAATCCTTCGCGGCCCCCTCGATTCCATAGTCATGCACAAGACGATTACCCAACGCAGCTTGATCGGGGATTGTCTTGCCGTTGAATGTGTCAATGAGTTCTCTATAGAGTGCCGGTGTAGAGAACGCCGATTTGATTGCGACGCTTTTCTCACTATCACCTCTTGGGAACATTATTTCCTTTCCAATAGATGAAAGAGACAACTTTCCACTTTCTTGAATTAAGATGCCAAACTGTTTAGAACTACTGACACGGCCGATAAATGTTGAGTTGTTTACGGCCTTTCCCAAGTCTGCAGCAACGGCTTCGTTGGATACACGGCTACCACCGAGCTTACTAACCGATTCGATAAACTTGATTGAATCTTCTAGATCGTAGCGGGGGTAGAGTCTGCTTCGTGCCTTAGTTTCCTTTTTCTCCTCTGTTTCCATAATTTTTGAGGTTACAATTAATAATTACTCACATAGAATACACTAGCAAAAAGCTTCAGCGCTGTCAACGCTTTTTATCACTACTCTATTGAGTGGCTCAAAATAAGGATAAGATAGCTCTTTTCTCTGAAAGAGAGCGAGTTATCCACAGGATATATAGATATACGTATCAGACTCTAGCTGTAGACCGCTGGATTTATTTTCCTGACTTACGACGATTATCCTCTTTGCATAGCATCTGACAATTTTCTGCGGTAGTTTTACCTCCCTCGTGCCACGGGGTAACGTGGTCAGCTTCCATTTCTTCGAGTGCAAAATGTTCTTTGCATTTTACGCAGATGCCTTTCTGTCGCTCGTATGCTTCGCGCTTCATTTTGTCGTTGAACGCTCGGATAGAAAGATACTTTTCTTGTCGCGTTAGTACATAAGGATAAATGCCAGATTTTTTTGATACATCTTCGTCTTGCATCAATTTGGCAATTTCCGCTTCTAGTTTTTTGGCATTTAGTTTTGCATCTTTAAATTCATTGTATAGCTCGCCCCAATTTACGCTCGCCATCTCTTTGCGGTGGTTCGGGAAAGTCTGGCGCACCCACGCAATCACATTCTGGAAATACTCCCACAACTCGTTGGCGTTTTTGTCATGTTGATGTTTCGCCATGTAGTCCGCCACCTCGCCGTTATTTATCCACGAAAGTGCGGTTTCCAAATATTCTTGCCGAATTGGTGAACCAGTAAGCAAGGCACCACTGTCATTTGCCAAAAGATATGCTGCACAGTTTGATTTGCTGAATTTCAATTTTGCATCTGAAAGCCATGGCCCTGTATAGACGGCGTTGCGCAATTCTTGGTCAGTCAATCGCTCGCCAGCGATATTGATAGTCTTGAACCAATCCAAACGTTCTTTATCCGTACCCTCGCAGAAATAGATCATTAATTCGTAGTCCAGTATTTTGTCTTGTTCTTCTTTGGTGAGATTGTGGAAATAGTAGTCGTTGAGAGAAAAATCGCCGTTGACATATTGTCCGATACTGATGGTGCGCTGCTGTCCATCAAGTACTTCGTAGCCACCGTCTTCGCGTACCATCCAATACATCACGTTAAGAGGAAAGTTTTGCTTGATAGTTTGAATAACGGCATCTCGCTGGTGACCTTTATAAACAAACTCGCGTTGATATTTTGGACGAACATCAAGATTGCCACCATAAGCGACAACACCTTCTTCGTTTCTGTCTTTGTACCCGTCAACAACTTTTCGGATTGTGATTTTTTGTAGATCAATTTTCATACTATTTCTGTAATTCTTTATTTCTAATAAGAACCCGCGCGTATGGTGCAATAAGATATTTGCTGTTGTCGCTTATGTAATATGTTCCGTCGGGTTTAGTTTCAGATTCAATCGCCAGAACGCAGTTTATGGCGTTTCCATTCTTTTGAGCTCCGTCGGTCATTATTTTGTAAGGATTTATGTAGTCTTTGTTTGGAGTAAAATTTTCACGACTATTGCCAAGCCCTACTATTTCGAACTGATCGGGGTTGTATTTATCTAGGAACGTAATTGGCACGCCTATAACCCCACTATAATCTACTGGAATCTCGACTGTTTTATCGACGTTTATAGCGTCGTAATTATCGTACTTCTGGTATTCTTTAGGAGTATATTTTTTATACAAAACAATATCCTCGTGACGTTCTCTGTAGTCTAGATTTGTGAACCAACGTACACCCTTTACTCGGATGTATTTATTACCATCATCATCCACTCTGTACCCAGCGGCATTTAAAGGATAGTCATCGGGTACTCGAAATTCTCGATCACCGCTATGAATACTCGCACCAAGCCACATTTGGTTGTTTTTTATGAGTTTGAAGCTATCCCTATAGGTAATTACATTTACATTACCAATGATTAAGAATTTCTTTTTGTGCTCTACTAACTGAGCCATATACTCACGAAATAAAGAAAACGGGGGATTTGTCACAACAATATCTGCTTCTTTAAGCAACTCTACACACTCATCGCTTCGAAAATCACCATTGCCATGCAACGGGGTGGCGGTATTTTTATCGTGTTTTAACAGATGCTTTACGTCTTCGATGTTTATTGCACCGTCACCGTCTATATCAACCACTTCTGTTATTTCGATTTTAAATGGCTGTTTACCGTCGGGCTTTAGCCCTTCCATATCAAACAACGGCAGTTGCCCTCCTGCGATTGGCGATTTTACAAAACTCGTAGTGATGAGTTTTTTGAGACCAAGTGCATTAAAATTAGATGCGAAATATTTAAAAAAGTTACTCTCGAATGGGTCGTCGCAGTTACAATACACAACTTTATTGCGGAATGATTCTTTGTGGTAT
>SCVI01000060.1 GCA_004296925.1 Patescibacteria group bacterium
AACTCTTAGAACTAGCGATATAATCGCTTTCTTTTGGTACCCGAATGGAAGTATTTATAACGATTTTCTGCTAAAATTAGAAAATGGATTTTATTCAACCGTTACTATTTGATAGCATCACATTGTGTTGCATAATTAACCTATTATGAAAACATTAAAACTTATTTTAGTTTCAGCATTATTCATCCCATTTCTTGCATTTGCGCAAGAGGCACCAGTTACTAAAGCTTCTGCAGGACTTACTCCAGAGAGTACTTTCTACTTCCTTGATAGGTTAGGAGAAAACCTGCAAGAGTTTTTCACTTTTAATAAAGAGGCAAAAGCAAGACTTCAGATTGAGTTTGCAAATGAAAGAATTGCTGAAATCAAGATTCTTGTTGAAACAAAAGGACCAGAGACAAAAGGAATTGAAAAAGCAAAGACTTTACTTATAGGAAATGTTGCGCATGCCGCCGAAATTGTGCAAGAAGTAAAATCTTCAGGCAAAGAAGTTGCGACACTAGCAAAAGAACTTGACGATGAGTTTGATAAACAAGAGCAATTGCTCGTCAAGACATTCCAAGACGCTCAAAAGAAGTTAAAAGAAGACCGTTTAGCGACCGTGCGGAAACTCATAGAGGAAGCGCAAAATCTGGGAGATACTGAACAGGTTGTTGGACTAAAGGCTCAAGCGGAAGAATTAGTGTTGGGGATAGTGGCACTTAAGGGAGTACGAAATGAAATCAAAGAGTCATTCCGTAGTGAAAAAAGGAAGATAGAAGATGAACTTGATGACGAAGATAAAAAAGAGGACAAACAAGAAGAATTGCGAGACGATGAAGATGAGGAACTGGAGGATGAGGAACTAGGGGAGGAAGATGAAGGAATAGAGGAGGAAGAGGTTGACGAGGAAGATGAAGATAATGAATCTGATAGAGAAAACTCTAAGCAAGATGCTGAAGAAATTCAAGAAGCTCTTGAAAAAGCTTTGGAAAACTCAAGCCTCTCAGAGACAGAGCGGGAAGCTCTAAAACAAGCTGGAGAAAAAGCTCGTGAGGATGCTAAACAGAAAGCAGAAGAATCTGATGAGGATAATGAGTAAATTATAATACCGTAACGCTCGGGTTTAAGTATAAAAAACTTGCAAAAATTGTCTAAACTTCCGCAACCTCTTTTCTCTCCATCGCTTTGATAAAAAGAAGCTGATTATACATATTTTCCATGTATTGGGAGTCCGAGAAGATGCTTATTATATTGCCATGTTCGCGGAGCAAAGTACAAAAATAATCCCCCTAAGAGGGGATATTTTTATACTTACGCTTTCAGCGAGAGTAGGCGAGAACCGTAGGCGCCCATGAATAACGAGCGAAGCGATTATATTCATGGAGCGTTTCGAGGCTCTGCGAGAGGCGAGTCCTCTCAAAGAGGTTCGAGTTACCCAAGGGGTCCGACTAAGCCGATTCGGCTTTTCTGGATTGCGACTTGTATCCAATCGAAGACTCTTGGACAAGTCGGGAAACTGCGATTTTCTAGATTGCTTCGCAATAACAAAATCGGGAGCCCACCCGCGGAGCATCTAAGGAAAATACATCGCCCCACAAGGGGCGTTTTGTATTTTCTTAGACTGCGACCGCGGGAAAGCTTTTCGAAGAAAAGCGCTCAAGCGGAGCATTGACTCGAATTTCGGGAAAGCCGTGTGCAAATAACACGGCTTACAAGCGGAGCAAAACTAAATCTCTTGGGGCAGGTCGTCGTGAATAATAATCCAAGGCAATTTTTGAGAAACCCAGATATGTTTTTGAAGTACGAAAGATGAAGGGTCATCGAAAACTCCTATAGGTATAAAAAGCTTGTTTGGTACTTCCTTGTAAGTATATGCAAAAGGCGACCCACAGGTATCGCAGAAAGAACGGATAACTTTTTCTGAAGACGCATAATTTTTAGGTATACCTTGCGACAACGTAACGACATTTTCATCATAACCAGCAAACACAGTGTAAGGAGACCCACTTATCTTTCGACAATCTATACAGTAACAAGCACCAACCCAATAAGGGTCTTTGGTTACTTTGAATCTTATAGTGCCACAATGGCATCCGCCCTCCATATACATCTATCCTACTACGAGATAGATTTTAGTATCATCTATCAAACAAAGCTGGTGCTACCATTGATATATGAAAATACGCACCACTCTGGCGCTCGTAATTATTTTTTTAGTGGTTCTCGCAGGTGGGTTTTGGTATGTGAATAGATTGCCCGCTGTATCGGAGTCAAATACTTCCACTAGTGCTGAGGAGAACGTAACGCCAATCAAACTTTATTTTTACAACCCATCTCTTGATCAAGGTATAGGGGGCGTTCAATGTAGTAAGAACGGATTGGTTGAAGTTTTGCGAGAACTCCCAAAAACCGAAACTCCACTTAAAGACAGTATTGAGCTTCTTTTGCGAGGGGAACTTTCTGCAGAGGAACGGACGCAGGGGATCACAACTGAATTCCCATTGTCCGGCGTTTCTCTCACAAGTGCGACGATTAATAATGGAGTCGCAACACTTACATTTGACGACCCACAACAAAAAACAGTAGGGGGTTCTTGCAGGACTGCGATTTTATGGGCACAAATTAGAGCAACCGCAGAACAATTTCCTACCGTCACTTCAGTGCGCTTTATGCCTGAAGACTTGTTCCAGCCCTAACAAGTGATCACAAGTCTTGGTTACTACTCAAAGTTAGAAAATACAGTCCTTGTGTATAATTGAGGCAATGGATAGCGTCTTTATGGAATTGGCAGTCATGCTCTCGTTGGCGTCGGTCATTGGGTATGTCGCCATGCGATTCAGGCTTCCTTTGGTGATGGCATACCTCCTTGCAGGGGTAGCGTTGTCTTCCTACCACGTCTCTGATTTAGCGGTACTTCACACACTTCCTGAAATAGGAATTGCTTTCGTTCTGTTTTTAATCGGAATGGAACTTAATTTGAGTGAGATCCGCTCTCTTGGCCGCCCAATTATTTTTGCAACATTCTTTCAAATTGTGATGTCTTCTGTCGCAGGATTTTTCCTTGCCTCGTTCTTTGGTTTCGCGGGCACAGAAGCAATGATTTTAGGTCTTTCGTTAGGATTTGCTTCAACGATTGTTATTGTAAAAATGCTCTCTGACAAAAGGGACACCGCGTCTTTATACGGAAAACTCTCTATTGGTATTCTTCTTGTGGAAGACCTTGTTGCCATCATCGCGATGGTTGCCATTACTGGGAATCTTATTTCTTTTGGTTTCAGCACAGAGCTCATTCAACCGTTGTTCATTTTTGCACTAAAGGCCGTTGGATTAATTGTTATTACATTTTTTGTGTCTCGCTATGTGCTCCCACCTCTTTTCAACAGAGTGGCCAAATCTGTTGAATTACTCTTTTTGGCAGCAATTACGTGGTGTTTTATTTTTACTGCGCTTGCGCTATTTGCCGGTTTCTCAGTAGTGATTGGCGCCTTTCTCGCCGGAGTTGCGCTTGCATCTTCTCCGTATCAAATACAGATTCAGGCAAAAGTAAAACCAATCAGAGATTTCTTTGTCGCCTTGTTCTTTATATATATCGGTTCACAAGTGGACTTTGGAGGTATGCGGGATTCTTTGCCTCTTATTCTAGGATTTACCGCTCTTGCTCTTTTGCTTAAACCATTTGCGTATCTTGTTGGGTTAAGTTTTTTCAAATTTCGCAAACGTACTCTTTTTTATACAGCACTTAACCTAACTCAGGTATCAGAGTTCTCACTCATTATTGTTCTCTTGGCAGTTCAACATGGGTTTGCTTCTGACGCAGCGCTCGCCATCATTGCTGGCTCTGCGGTGCTCTCTATTATGATTTCATCAACCATGTTGAATCATTCAGAAACCATTTATGCTTTTATGAAACCTTTTGTTGCGCGTTTTCAAAAGAGAGAAGCCATTGATATTCTTCCAGAAGCAGTACTTCCATCCTTCTCAAAACATGTGGTTGTTATTGGTGCAGATCGTGTAGGAAAAGTAGTTATAGAGCATTTAAGGAAAGCAAATATAGAAACAGTCGTCTTAGACTACAACCCCACAACCGTGCGTGCCTTGAGAGCAGATGGGTACCACGTTCTGTACGGTGACGTGAGTGACTCTGAGGTTATTGATAATCTTCAGCTTGAAACAGCACACTTAGTTATTTCTACTGCAAGTGGCATGCGAGACTCGCTTGCGCTTCTTGATGCCTGTAAAAGAAAAGGGGTGAAGGCACAAGTAATCGTTCGTACTGTTGACGCAAGCCAAGAGGAAGCGCTTAAATTAGCGGGAGCTGATTATGTTATTTTCCCTGAACGTGTTTCAGGCGACTTTCTTGTTTCTAAATTAGAAGACGAGTGGCCCAATCTTCATTTTTCAGAGTAGTGATTTAAACACATGCTAGAAAAGCTTGGGAGCATAGTATTATATGAAGTATATTCATTAATCAGTCGTGCTCCAAGTGATGAATAGCACGACATAATCACACTAGATTACATGGGAAATAATGGTCACGGCGTAAGCCCAAAAAAGAAACACAAGAGTCCACATAAAACAGCAAAACGCCTTGCAGCAAAGCAGGTGATGCTTGCAGCAAAAGCCAGCAAAAAGAAAAGAAAATAATGCTCATAAAAAACATCCCATACCGGGGTGTTTTTTATTACGTGTAAATTAAGTTCTCGTTGTGACGGTCTAGTATAATTATGCTATAGCATAATTATACTAGACCGTGTTCTCGATTATACTAGACCATGTTCTCGCCTTATCGTTCGAAAGAAGTTAGTTTTCCCTTCACATAAAACACATTAAGGACATGTCAAAGTAGGGTGTGCTCTTATTTATTTGTAATTAAACTTTATATGGGAATCATTATATGGATTGTGTTCGGCGGATTAGTAGGATGGGTTGCTTCTATGATTATGAAAACGAACTCACAGCAAGGAATGTTTATTGATATTGGTGTAGGTATCATTGGTGCGGTTATTGGCGGGTGGCTTATGAGTGCTATTGGCGGAAGAGGTATTGAAGGTTTTGATCTATATAGCTTTCTCGTCGCACTTTTGGGAGCCTGTGTTTTTATTGCACTTCTTAAGTTACTACAACGTTAATGCAATAGTGTGCTTTGAATTAGCTGTAACGCATTATCGAGCTGAAAAGGCGGTACGTTTTTTCACGCCTGCGGTGTTACTCTTGAGAGATGTCTCTGAAAAATGTTTCAAAAGGTACGGTTCATACTGTACCGAAAGACCTTAAGGACGCAATTACGGCTTCAAAAAAAGTACGCAATGTGTGGGAAGATATAACGCCACTCGCACGAAATGAGTGGATTTGTTGGGTCACCTTAGTTAAAAAGGTGGAGACGAGGAAACATCACATAAAACGTGCGGTGAGTGAACTTGCCGAAGGGAAGCGTCGTCCGTGTTGTTGGGCAGGTTGTCCGCATAGGAGTTAATTAGATGCTGTAATATATATAAAGTATCTTTTATATAAAAATATACGTATGAATCAAAAAGGAATATTTCTCAGCTTATTTGCAATTCTACTAATTGGAGGCGCTGTGTACTTTATTAGCAGTAAGGATAACAACATACTCGAAAACAGTGACGCTATACAGATGCCTGTTACGTCGGGTGAAAATCCAACGCCAGGTAGCTCGGTGCATGATTTGCCTATTGAGCCCGCAGCTGTCGTAGCTCGGCAAGATCTTGCCACGAAACTCTCAGTTGAAGCTACGTCAATTGTCATAATGAGCGTTCTTCCAAAAACATGGAATGATGGTTGTTTGGGTCTTGGAAAAGCAGAGGAGAGTTGCTTGCAGGCACTTGTACCAGGATTCAAGGTTGAAATGCTTGCAAAAGGAGAAACATATTTCTACCGTACCGATGTAACAGGAACAAGTATCAGACAAGAAAATTAACTATTTTTTATGAAAACTTTAAAATGTGATGTGTGTGATGTAACAGCGGAAGGCGAGACATTCGAGGGTTGGATGAAAGCACTAATGCCTCATTATATGGAGGCGCATTCTGAGATGATGAAATCGTCTAGTCATTCTGAGACAGATAAAGAAAAGTGGATGATTGAGAATAGGGTACGTTTTGATGCTGCATAGTGCGCTCTAAAGGTTATACACCATTCGCACTAGAAGTTATCTGGTAGAGAACTATACTCAGTAGTAGGCGAAGTATCGCCCTACTTATTTTCTTACTTCTCACACTATGAAACATCATGCACTTAGAGAAGCATCAAAAGTTGGTGTTGGCTTAGTTGCGGCAGATCTCATTAGCACACTATTGCTTGCCGGTACTGGGTTTTTCCCATTCACAATCTTTGGAATTACATGGGAAAGCGCAGTGGTTTGGCCGGTCGTTGTTTTAGACCTAATACTCATCGCAATTCTTTCTCACTACGCATGGAACATGCGACTTCCCATTGAATCACCTCGCGAGAAGACTCTATTATTAGCTGTAGGGACCGTTTTTCTTATTGTTGCTTTTTTGCATCTCGTTCGTGTTGCATTTGGTTGGGACTTAATTGTTGCGAATACAGGAATACCAGAATGGGTTTCGTGGCTTGGCGTTCTGATTGCTGGCTATCTCTCATACGCAAGTTTCCACTTCGCACTCCATAAACACTAGGGAGGGAATAATCGCGAGAGTGGGTAAGAACCAGTGTCTTGTAGACACAAGGCTGTTTTCGTTGTATACTTTAAATAATTAATTTATGATCAAACAAACAAAAATCGTAGCAACGCTTGGTCCTGCGAGCGCAGATACAAAAGTACTTGAAAAAATGCTGAAAGCCGGCATGAACGTTGCGCGCATTAATTTTTCACATGGCGACCACGCCGAGCACGGTGCGCGCATTGATAGCGTACGCGCTGCAGCTTCAGCGCTCGGTCAACCAATTGCAGTATTACAAGACTTATGTGGTCCAAAAATTAGAATTGGTGATTTTGTGAAAGGGGAAGTTACACTTAAAAAAAACGATCTTTTTACTATAACCACACGTAAGGTTGAAGGTACAAAAGAAATAGTCTCAGTGAGTCTTTCGTCCCTTCCTTCGTGTGTGAAGCAAGGTATGCGAATCATGCTTGAAGACGGTAAATTTATACTTGAGGTTATCAAAGTTGAAGACGAGGACATTTACACTAAGGTTCTTGCGGGCGGCATCATTCGAAGTCGTCGTGGAGTGAACGTGCCAGGTGCCATGCTTCCCATTGGGGCGCTTACCGCAAAAGATAAAAAAGACCTCGCATATGGTTTAACAAAAAACGTAGACATGGTCGCGCTTTCTTTTGTACAAACCGCGAAAGACATTACGAGTTTACGAACCATTCTCAATAAGGTAAAAAGTAAGGCGCTTATAATTGCAAAAATTGAAACACAAGCAGCGATAGATAATCTTGATGCAATTATTGCAGTTGCTGACGGCATTATGATTGCACGAGGCGACTTAGCGGTAGAAGTTCCAAAGGAAGATGTCCCGCTTCTTCAAAAAAGAATGATTCGTGCATGCCGAAAACTAGGGAAACCCGTTATAACCGCAACGCAAATGTTGGATTCGATGACTGATAGTCCAGTTCCTACACGCGCTGAGGTTGCTGACGTAGCGAACGCTGTTTTTGATGGTACGGACGCGGTTATGCTTTCTCAAGAATCAGCTGTGGGAGATGATCCCGCGCTTGTTGTAGAAACTATGGCAAGTATCGCCGTGAATGCAGAGACGAGTGACTTTTATCGTGAAGCAATGGAGAAACGTCGTCCCATGAACGAAATCACCCCAACCGACGTAACGACACTTTCAGCCACCCATGATGCGCATTTGTTGGGCGTCAAGGCAATTGTTGCTTTTACTGAAACGGGAAGCACGGCACGCATGCTTTCACGACACCGTCCACATTTGCCAATAATTGCACTTACTCCACACAAACATGTCTCCCGTCAACTCGCAGTTTCGTTTGGTGTTGTTTCGGTTGTAGATGCAAGTAAGGTAAATCAGTTTGAGCAGGCAATAGCGCTGGCGAAGCGAGTGATCGTTGAAAAGAAGTACGCAAAGAAAGGTGACACATTTATTCTTGTCGCAGGACTACCTTTCGGCATGAGCGGTTCCACCAACACGTGCAGTATTCAGATGGTGTAATCCACGCACAATTTTGTTGATCAACCATGATGCACAAAAACCATTCATCAAACGAAACACCTCTAGATTCAGATGCTGGTAAAGCTCCTCGGATGAGCAAGAGAAAGTTTCTCGCTTTCGGTCTTGCTACGACAGGAGCAGTAGTCGCTGGAGTTGTGGGCGAAAAAGTAATGAGTAGTGCAACAGAAAAAACTAAGAGAGAGCGAGCATGGAATGAGAGTAAAGAAAGTGTTGCGAGGTTAGTCTCAGAGTTTGATTTGCAACCCGAAGCGTACGCTATTGTGGTGAATCCGGAAAAACAGGAGCTCTATGTTATACAAAACAATGCGGTTGTTGAGATATATCCAATTTCAACAAGTATAAAAGGTATTGGTACGAGAAGTGGAAGTGAAAAAACTCCATGGGGGACGCACAGAATAAAAGAAAAAATTGGCGATGAAGTTGAAGTAGGGACCGTTTTTGTTGCACGCGAACCTACCGAGAAAGTGGTGGAGCCAATTACATCTCCTATTGATACCAATGAAGATTTGGTAACGACACGCATTATGTGGCTCGAAGGTGAGGAACCAAATATAAACCAAGGATCTGGAGTTGATTCTCATAGCAGATATATTTATATACACGGAACGCCAGAAGAAGGGCTTATTGGTCAACCTGCTTCACATGGTTGTATCCGAATGAAGAATGATGACGTTGTAAAACTTTTCAATACCGTACCCACAGGCACGTTGGTTGAAATTCAAGCAAGAGAATATCGCTAGAAATAGCGACCCAGAAAGTTTTCGAAAACACCCCCCTCCTTTAGTATCTAAGACCTACTGTTCGTAACGTGTGGTAGCGGTCTAGTATAAATATGCTATAGCATATTTATACTAGACCGCACGTCGTCAGCTTTGTACACACAGAAATAAAACTAAAAGTTTTGGTACACTTCAAGCATGAACAAAAAATACATATTTATAGGGGCGGTAATTATTGTAATTTCTGTAATTGCCGGTTTTTACGCAAATAATCAATTCGTAGCAGCAAAAGAGAAGAAAATTGAGAAGATGGTATACGAACACGCAAGAGCGTGGGAAACAGGAGATGAAGAGCTTCTTGCGTCACTTTTGCATAAAGACGCAGTGTTTGCATATCCAGGGAGAAGACTAAACAAGGACGAAACGTTGGAGGATTTGCGCTTCTTTAGAGATGCTTACATGGAGACTAAGGTGTACATCCACACTATTGCTATTGATGGTGATGATGTGGCGGTAGAGTGGCAATTTGCAACCACAAAGAAAGAAACAGGAAAGAGAGAGGTAGTAAGCGACGCTATAATTGGTAAGGTAAAAGACGGGTCGTTTATTGTATGGAAGGAATATTTGGATGGCAGGGTAAAAGGACTACAAGCGGAAGGGAAGTTAGAACTTGAAGAAGGTGAAGAACCGTTTCCGTGGCCCCAGAAAATTGAAATTCGTTCAAATTAACTGGTTTTGGAGTCTCGGTTTCTACGCTTCTGGTTTGCAACTCAACACTAATCGTGTTTTGTCACAGGTCTAGTATAAATATGCTATAGCATATTTATACTAGACCTGTAGGTTTCTACTATTTTGATTATAGTTTTCTGTTTTTACGTTGATGAGTGTCGTATTCTCACTCACGGCATGCACAGTATAGAAATAAGCTGAAGCGAACAATACCAAGCGTTGTATTAGATAGTATACTTTTTATATGAAGGGTTTTTTAATAGTCGGCGGTAGTCTCGGCGCATTACTCTTAGTAGCGATACTGTACTGGTTTTTTCCTTTAGGAGGTTGCTATCGAGTGTGGAATGTAATTTCTCAAGAAGGTTCGCAGGGATACCGGATATGGACAGGTTCGACCTTAAAAAGTTTTGATCATGCAAATAAAAGGATTTGTGTTCCACGAGGATGGAAGGCACTGGATGCAGTAGCTCTTGGAAAAGGTTGGGCAGAGTTTGAACAAGGACACACTGGAGTCCTTATAAAAGAAAACGCCTTTGGTACAAAAGATGTTCAACTTGAAAATAGTTCGTATACGTTAGAGGTTCTGTACCCGCTCACTGAGGAAAAGCGTCTAAGTGAATACATTACGATAATAGAAAATGCCTATGAGAGGGTAGGTAAGCTTTTTAATGACACATCCGCCAACGAGATTATTCCGCATACTGTACTCATTACAGTGGGTCTTGCTGGGGACACACGTTCAAACAATACACAGGTATACCCAGATCCTTCAGAGAGACTGACACTCTTTATGCGATCACCCGATCAAACAAGAGCGGAAGAGCTTTTGATTCATGCAGTTATGCATCTTTACAACCGTTTTTCTAATCGTAATCTCGATCATCAAAAAATACAGAATCCACTTGCCAAAGAAGATTGGCAAGAAATGGAAGCTACGTGGGCTGAGACCGCGTTTTCTACTTCAAAAGAGAGAAGTAGACGAGTAGATTATTTATTTAATGTGCATACAGCTGTCCGCACAGGAAATTTTTCTCTCATCACTGAGCCGCCATTTAACAACAAAGAAACGTTTCAAAAAATTAACCAAAGTGTAAAAGTGGCAGAGGGGTCGTCTAACCTTGATTATCAGTATGGTCATTATATTCTTGCGCCGATTGCACTTATTGGAATTGACGGATTGTTGCTTACCTATGCACCACAAACAAGTATCGAAAAGATTCTTAAAGAAGTCCACCTAAGTAATAATAGAAACTTTTTTGACGCACTGAAGGATGTGTTGCCAGCTCAAGAGTATGAGCGTTCTTTGCGTTTTGTTAGCGGATTAGAGACAGTTCCGCGTGAAATTATTGACCGCGCGGTTATGTATTACGAGCGTTAGACTTTTGCATATCCCTCTCTAGTTTTCGCATAAAAGGCAAAACTGCGTCACTGCCAGTAAAGTCAAATTTAGGACACTCACCATGAGGAGTGCTTCCAATGATGAGATGATAAAGATGATAATTTTCGTACTCGTTATTTTTTGAATATTTATTCTTCAACTTTATAGTGAATGCAAAAAGTTTATCGTAGAAAACCTCATTACCGTTTTTGTAAGCGGTAATTATTTGATCAATAACATTTCGTATATAGCTAATTGATTCCTCTTGTCCTTTATGTCCCTCCATTTTTTCATTATGCGATACATACAGGAATAATCAAATTTTTGTAGATTACGGCAATTAACTTTAGAAAAGTATCAAAAACTTATTAATGTACTATGTCTCAATGAGAAAGACAGCTGTAATTTGGAAACAGGTTGGAGAAACACCACTTAGAAGACTCGAACACTATCGCCTTGAGGCAGGGATAGCCACGGATGTTCCAATAGCATACGCAGGACGTCTTGACCCACTGGCAGAAGGGAAACTGCTTCTTTTGATTGGAGATGAATGTAAAAAAATGAAGTCATATACAGGACTTGATAAAGTCTATACGTTTGAGGTGTTGTTTGGATTTTCGAGTGATACGGGTGACGTTCTCGGAATCGCCGAGAAAGCGAATCGCCGAGAAATGCCAACACGTGACGCTCTTCACAAGGCATCCTTGAAATTGTTGGGGAAAGTTTCTTTTCCATATCCAAAGTTCTCCTCAAAAACCGTTCAAGGGAAACAACTCCACAAATGGGCGCTTGAGGGTCGCATTGATGAGATCGAAATACCTCTCCGAGTATCAAAAATTTATAAGTTAGCACTTTATTCAACTAGAACTATTTCAAAAGAGTCGCTCGAAAAAATAATTTTTGAAAAAATTAATAGTATTCCGCCTGTTACGGATCCAAGTAAAGCGCACGGTAGAGATTTTAGACGAGCAGAGATTAGAGCACGATGGAAAGAATTGTTTACAGAAAACACGCAGACAGAATTTCTAGTTGCAACCTTTGTGTGTAACGCGTCTTCAGGAACATATATGCGAACATTGGCTGAAGAAATAGGGAAGTTGGTGGGAGAGAAATCGCTCGCACTTTCAATACGTCGCGATGAGATTGGGAAACTAGTACATATTGGGCCCTTTCACTGGTGGCTTAAAAAATATTAAACTCCACTTACGGCATTTAAAATTGAGTTAATTATTGGCAGAAGGAGAGAAAATATAAAAATGACTAAATCAATAAAGAATTTCACTATGGCTACTACGAGAGAGACGAACTGCTGAATAAGTTGTACAAAATCCATAAATTATTTTTTTTCTAATAATGTAATAATCTTATCTAATTTTTCGACCTCAAGACGGTTGAGATGTAATTGCAATGCTTCAATTTCAGCTTTCGCTTTTTTGTTCGTTCGATAATCCTCTTCGGCGTGGTGTCTGTCACGACTACTTTGTCGATTTTGCGCCATCATAATAATTGGTGCAGCATAGGCAGCTTGTGTTGAAAAGAGTAGGTTCAAAAGTATAAACGGATACGGATCCCAGTGTTGTATCAATCCTATGATATTAAGTGCCATCCACACAATCACAATAAGTGTTTGAGTAATGATGAATACCCACGAACCCATCGTCTTTGCAACAATATCTGATAGCTTATCTCCTAGCGAGAAAGAAGATCGGTGTTGTTCATGCCACGTAGACATATTCTTAATCACAAAATAGCATGTAAACAGAGCAACGTGTGATTCGTAAGTAAATACTGCTCGCTATTTAAGATACGCCATTTCAAGTGCCGTTTCAGCACACTCAGCGCCTTTATTTGTTTCCCCTGTTGAGCGTGTTTTAGCTTGTTTAAGATTATTGGTTGTTAGGACTCCAAATATCACAGGAATTTTTACTGCAAGCGATAGTTCTGTGAGACCGGTGGCAACTGACTGCGCAATATATACGTCGTGGGAAGTTTCTCCTTTAATAATGCACCCAAGAGCGAGAATCGCATCTGGTTTCTTTTTGGTGAGTTTTAGACACGCAAACGGCAATTCAAAACTCCCCGGTACTTCGAGGATCTGTATATTTTCTTTTTTAACTCCAGCGTCTTTCAAGGTTTTGAGCGCCCCTTCTAAAAGAGAGGAAGTAATATCTGTATTAAATTTAGATACCGCTATCCCAAATGACAAGCTCGAACCATCACGAAGCACTCTTTTTTTTGCGTAGTGTTTTCTTTGCATACGTTTTTAGGGTAGCACGAAGGGCATATCTTGCGAGCATGTCTACCTCGATGTTTACTTTAGATCCAGCACGCAATGCGTGTAGGTTTGTTCGTGCAAGTGTTTCTGGAATAAGGGCGAGCGTTATAGAATTACGATCACTTTTTTGAACAGTGAGACTCGCGCCGTTTATTGCGACTGAGCCTTGTGGAGCAATATACTTCATAAGTGGCGATGGGATATTCAAGATAAGTACACCGTGGGTGTTTTTTTTGAACACTTTTACGGTTGCAACTCCATCAACATGACCAGAAATAATATGTCCATCGAGTAGTGTGTTTAAGGTAATTGAATGTTCGAGATTTACTAAAGCTCCTTTTTTAAATAGTGAAGCGGTAGTGCGAGCGCGCGTTTCAGGCACGTATTGGACTTCAAAAAATTTTGCATTGCAGGAAGACACGGTTGAACAAATACCGTCAATTGAAATACTTTGACCATTTTTTAATTTCCAGTGTTTTGGCTTTGTAATTCGAACCTTATATATATTAGAGCTTAGTGTCGCGTCTAGGACTACACCTTTTTCGTTGATGATTCCTCCAAACATACTATTGATGTGTCGTTATTGTAGTGAATAGATGCACGTTTTGCATTTTTCTAAATATTCGCGCAGGAGTTTCAGCAAGACTACCAGAAACGGCAATCAAACGTTCATAAGCGTTCTGTTTCTCGTTACCGGAAATGTATGTGATGGCGACGTTAACATTGTTTTTTAAAAATGGCACAGTAACTGTTGCGCGTAGCGGAATTGGGTGTTTGCCTCGCGCGTCATATCCAACAACGTACCGTCGATTGTCTTCAAAAAGTATTTCAAACATTCCTGCGTCTTCCGGATACGGCATTATTCCGGACGTATGCCCGTCTGAACCCATACCAAGAGTTGCAATAATGAGTCCTTGTGGATTTTTCTCTTGCCATAATTTCCACGAGTTCTCCATTTTTAACGCGAGCGCTTCAACGCTCTCTAATCTAGTATTGGTTGCGATTGATTGAGAACCTCTTGCAATGAGTGTTTTGTAAAACTCAGTTTTTGAGAGTGTAAAGAAGTTGTTTTCTTGTTCGGTCGCTGAGTGGCGTTCGTCGAGTACGCCTACAGTGATATGTGACGTAGTTGTTGGTATTGATACTTTTGAAAGGAAACTTAACGCCGAACCAGCTGAAAGAAGCAGTAATAGAGAGGTTCCATCTGCTTTGCGGAGCTCTATAGAGAGCTCTTCAGCTGCTTTTTCTTGCAATAGTTCCTGAGTTAGAGCGTGAGTAATTTTCATTCCTGAGGCATCGTACCATTTTGTGCTTCGGTATTCAGGGCGTAGTACACTTTCATCATGATTCAAAGACGAGAGCGGATAGGGGAATTTTATATTCTCGTGGCTGGGATTTTGTGGGGACTCTTTCCTGTTATAACGATACTTTCTTACAACACGCTCTCTCCGCTCGTAGTTCTTGGATGGAGCCAAATTCTGGCCGCAGTTCTTTTTGGTATTGTACTCACTGTTCGAAAGACGTGGAGCGATATTGTAAATTTCCGTGCTTTGAAAGATATGCTTTTCGCTACACTTTTTACCGGAATTCTTTTTTATCTTCTTTTCTTTTTTGGACTAATGTATACCACTGCTGGAAATGCAGGTATTATTGCACTCGCTGAAATATTTTTTAGTTTTTGTTTATTTAATCTTTTGCAAAAAGAATCATTTCCACTTGCACACATATGGGGGTCTATTGCCATGCTGGTAGGTGCGCTTATTGTGCTCTCTCCCAACATGTCTAGTTTTCGCGGAGGAGATATTCTTATTTTGCTCGCGACGATGGTTGCGCCGTTTGGAAATTTCTTTCAAAGACGAGCCCGTGCATTGGTTTCGACTGAGAGCGTTTTGTTTGTCCGCTCTCTTGTTGCGGGTTGCGTAGTACTCTTAGTCGCGTATTTTATTGGAGCTAAACCACTCAACATCCCGTTCTCTGTATCCATC
>SCVI01000122.1 GCA_004296925.1 Patescibacteria group bacterium
GAGCTTGATCTTGGCTTCGGCCGAGAGCAGTCGCATGACGATCTCGGTCTTGCTCATTTCCAGCGAGAAGATGACGCTGGCCTGCTGGTGCTTGATCGAGCAGGACCGCATGAAGTCCAGCCCGATCGTCGAGTTGTGCGTGGGAACCATCGACCGCCCGGCCAGGTACAGGTGGGCCGGGTTGTCGACCTCGACGCAGCGCACCGGCACCGACTCCACGCGGCGCACATCGGTGATCGTCACGGGGCGGGTGAGTACCGCCAGCCCACCGGCGGTCAGCGCCGGCTCGAGGCGGTCAGCGCCGGGCCGCAGGGTCGCGGTGGTGACGATGCCGCGGCCGGTCGGCCACTGGTGCGACGCGTCGGCCACGATGGTGGTGCCGTCGGACAGGTCGATCTCGTAGCACGGCCTCTCCTCCATCACGGGAGTCGCGGCGACCACGCGGGTTGGTTGTCCGTTGGCGTCGATCAGCTCGTCGCCCACCGAGACGTCACCCATGGTGGTCCAGCCGCCGGGCGTGGGCAGCGGCGTGTCGAGCGCCAGCGCCTTACCGACACCGGGGCGCGCGGCCACGATGATCATCTGGCCCGGATGCAGACCGTTGGTGATCTCGTCGAGCTCGGTGAAGCCGGTCGGGATGCCACGCGAGATACCGCCCTGGGACGCGATGGCGTCGATCTCGTCCATGGTGGGCTGCAGCAGCTCCTCCAGGACGGTGAAGTCCTCACTGCTGCGGGTCTGGGTGACGTCGTAGATCTCGGCCTGCGCGCGGTCCACGAGGTCGGCGACATCGGCACCCTCAGTGCCCGCGTAGCCGTACTGCACGACGCGCGTGCCGGCCTCGACGAGGCGCCGCAGCGTGGCCTTCTCCGCCACGATGCCGGCGTAGAAACCGGCGTTGGCGGCGGTGGGCACCGTGGAGATCAGGGTGTGCAGATACGGCGCGCCACCGATGCGCTTGAGCAGTCCGCGACGGTCGAGTTCCGCGGCGACCGTGACGGCGTCAGCGGGCTCACCCCGGCCGTACAGGTCGAGGATGGCGTCGTAGATGTTCTGATGCGCGGGGCGGTAGAAGTCGCCGGGGCGCAGGCGCTCCAGGACGTCGGCGACCGCGTCC
>SCVI01000061.1 GCA_004296925.1 Patescibacteria group bacterium
TCATTCAATGAAATTCCGATACTTACCGATGATGATAAGAAAGACATGGAGGATTTAGAGGTTGCAGTTGGTGAGGTAACGAAGCAATTGAACTCATACCGCATCGACTTAGCGGCTGATACTGCATATCATTATGTTTGGCATACATTTGCAGACATTATTATTGAAAAAAGTAAGAATGACTTAAAAGGCGACGATTTAAATCGTAAAGCTGTAGTGGAATGGAAACTATATACAATACTTATTGCTTCACTCAAACTTCTTCACCCTTTCATGCCATTTGTTACAGAAGAAATTTGGACTCATCTGCCTCACAAAGAATCAGATCTTTTGATGGTGGCTTCGTGGCCGAAATAACTTTGTATTCACAAATCGAGAGTTTGAAGTAAATTTCTACGTTAGAATACGTACATGCTTTCACTCCTTCAAACACTTGGACCAGCTCTTTTTGCTTTTCTCATTGGCCTTGTACCAGCCCTAGTGTGGCTTACGTTCTGGCTCTTTGAAGATTCTCAGCGTCCAGAACCTAAATGGATGCTTTTTCTCGCTTTTGTTTCAGGCATGCTCGCAGTCATGGTGGTATTGCCATTTCAACAACTCGCAGCGTCCTATGTATCGATGGGATTTCTTTTACTTTTGCTATGGGCTGCCCTTGAAGAAATAGCGAAAACAGCAATTGTATGGCTTTTTGTTCTCCGAAGAAAAGACGTTGATGAACCTATTGATATTCCCATTTACCTTATAACCACCGCACTTGGTTTTGCAGCTCTTGAAAATGCATTCTTTTTGTTTGCGCCACTTATGGATGGTCAGCTATTCCAAAGTATTGTGACCAGCAACATGCGTTTTATTGGAGCTTCATTAGTGCACGTCCTTTCGTCTGCAATCATAGGTGCCGCGCTTGCTTTTGCATATTATAGAGACCGAACAGAAAAGATATGGTACGGAGGTATTGGCGTTATCCTCGCAGTTCTATTGCATGCAATCTTTAACTTCTTTATAATTTCGACAGGCTCTGACGAAGTGCTCACGGTCTTTCTCGGAGTGTGGGTGGGGGTGATTTTCTTACTCCTCGGTTTTGAAAGACTGAAAAAAATAAAGCGTCCCTCATGGTGGGAAAAGATTTTTACAAAAGGTGTGCAATAATAATAAGACATGGCAAAAAAACCTTCATTCTTTGATAGATTAACAGGCGCAAGTTTTGAGAGTGACTTTGATAGTTTTGATGACGACGCACCACTCCCTCGTGATACTTCAGATGATTTGCACACTATTCCACCAGAACCTGAAGAGCCTGGAGCTGCACAACTCACTGTGGATGTCTTACAAGATGATTCAGAGATAATTATTCGTTCTCTTGTTGCAGGAGTACGACCAGAAGATCTCGACATTGCGATAACGCGAGACATGGTAACTATTCAAGGTAAACGAGTTGACCAAAAAGACGCGGAAGATGATGAATACGTGTACAGAGAGCTCTACTGGGGCGCATTTGCTAGAACTATCGTTTTACCGGCTGAAGTCGACGTAGATAATGCCGAAGCAAGTGAAAAACACGGTCTTCTTACTATCAAACTTCCAAAAATTAATAAAGACAGACAAACGAAACTCAAAGTTAAAGGTTAAAAAAACCGCCCCTAAAACATCCGCCTTGCGGATGTTCGGGCGAACAAACCTCCGACAATCATGCGTCGGAGGTTTGTTATAGCCAGGCGGTTTTTTATTTATCCTACAACAGGTAATCCTCCGAAATCTTCTTTTTGTATCTCTTTATATTTTGGATTTCTTACCAAAGCCGGCTTACCATCCTTTTCTATAACGTAATAAGCAAATCCACGCATTCTCTGCACAGGAATATAATCAGCATGTCCTGGAAGTGATACAGGATCATGTTCATCAAAGTCAACAGGACTGTCATCTGCAGTGACGAAATAAGTTGAGCCTGTGTTTACCACCAAATGACCAAAATCTTTTGGCATATATACACTATCCCCTGCTTTTACTGTAATTGCGCGGAACTCTTCTATAACATCCTCGATGGGATTGCCTGACTCATCAACTGCGCGCTTTTGCAAAAGAGCTACACCCTCTCCCAATATTATCCAATAGTTCTCATCTAGGTCGCCAACATGATAGTGGCCGTATGTTTTTATATATTCATCTCCAACAAGACCTGGTTCCCAGACAGTGACGTTTCTCTGATCCTTACCTCCCCTAATCATGTAGTAGTGAATCGATGGACCCAGAGCCTCAGGGTGCATAAGCACCTCCTGCATTTTTTCATGTGAACGTGACGCGTAATGTTTTGGAACGTTAGTGAAATCCATGGATGTTTGTTACTCGTATAGACCTATCATAGCAAGAGGCGCGAGAGATGAAAACGATGTGTAAATATGCTAAAGTTTCCAAATTGCCGAGATAGCTCAGTTGGTAGAGCGCTTCCCTGAAGAGGAATAGGTCCCCGGTTCGAGCCCGGGTCTCGGCACCAAAATAGATTAATATTTGTGACGAGATAAGACGCAAACTTCTTTGCGTCTGTCCGGGCTCGAATGCCGGAATTATGTCGCGTAGCGACAAATGAGGCGGGGTTGAGAGTGCTTAGTATTTTATGCGGTTGCCAAATAAAATACTTAGCAACTCGTAATCGAGCCCGGGTCTCGGCACACTTCAATTGCAACACTAAGCGCAAGATCTTTAAAAAAAAACTATTGTGCTTTTTCGCCTTGAAATACCTTAAACAACTCTTGGAGTTGTGATGCGTTTGTCCCAGCAGATGCGTTCACCGCGTCTGCTGTTTTTTGTACTTTTTGATATGAATCTACCGCTCCTTGTAAATACGGCTGAATAAAAAGCCACGCAATGTAAGGCAGGACAACAAACATTATCACCCATATAATAAATTTCACTACACCTCCCACAAACGCGTCGCGTCGCATTGCTCTTAACATTCGATTATTATCTTTAGTTAAAGTGTAGATTTCATCAAGTTTTTGCTCATCCATGTAGCAAATCTTAGCATTATTTGTGCCCTCCTCAGGAGTCTCTCCTTACAGGAGCTGTACACCTTGTGGATTTTTTCTTTCGTCGAAACGACACAGAAAAAATGCTCACAAGATCTTCGATTCCTGAACAAATGTCCCCCAGACATTTTATAGTGTTCAAAAACGCTCCGCGTACTTTGTGCCCTCCTCAGGAGTCGAACCTGAATCAGAGGTTTAGGAAACCTCCGTTCTATCCATTGAACTAAGAGGGCAAACGAAAAGGAGAATTGACTGTTGACAGGCATTCTCTTCGAGCGCCGCCTCGCGCAAGCCTTGCTTTAGAAGGCTCACACGGCGAATAATAGCTTTTTATTATCGCTTTTCCAACAAATTAAACGGTGGTGAAATACAAGAAAAAACCCGCCACATGCTTCCGATTTTGTTAGTGTGCAGCACTTAGAAAATGGCAGTTTCCCGACTTGTCCAAGAGTTTCGATTGGGTACAAGTCTCAATCCAACGAAGTCGGACCCCTTGGGGGGCGGGTTTTTGTTAGGACTTGATACCAAGAAGCTCTGAAAGCTTTTCTTTATCGAATCCGATGATGACATCTTCACCTATTACGGTCACAGGTACGCCCATTTGGCTCGTAATATTGAACATTTCTTGTCTTTTTTCTAAATCCTTTGAAACATCGTGGTTTGTAAACTGAATGTTATTCTCTGCAAAAAACTCTTTGGTCATTTGGCAAAAATGACATGTTGGTGTCGAATATATTGTCACAGTCTTTTGTTCTGTTGTCTGATCCATATTGTTTATTACTTAATTTTTTCTATTATAGCATTGTTGTCAATGGAACACCTAGCGAGGTGCTATTTTAGCGGGCAATCGAAAGGGTGGCGATGTGTCTTCCGCTTTTCGATTCCCTTATCCCGATACAAAATATAATCGCCAAACACATTCGTGTCTGGCTCATTATTTTTGTGCGGATACCGGGAATCGAACCCGGGTCTTCTGCTTGGGAAGCAGACATTCTGCCACTAAACCATACCCGCCAACACTTTCTCTTGAATCTAACCTTAGAAAACAATCTATGGTTTCTCAATGCTACTAAAATAAATGACGAGCGCCAAGATTTACTACCACCACCGAATAAAGCTAAGAGCAGTATCCCACCAGTGAGTCTTTAATGTCTCTTTTTTGACCTCCTCTTTCGGGACAACAATGAGTATTTCAGATTCTCCAGGCTTCACGACTGGAAATCGCTTTCGTACCTCTTCTTCAATACCTCTCTCTGTTTCAAGTTTCGCTATATTTTCATCTAATGTTGCTTTTCTTTTCTCTAAATCAATGAGCGCTTGCGCTTCATACTTATGTTCCTCGCTTGCAGCTCTTTCTCGAACATATACACGCCAAGTAGTGCTCGCAAGAAGCGTGAGGACGGCAAAACTTATAAAAAAACCAGCCCACATCACTGTTCGTATAAAAAGTCGTTTCCATTGAAGTGGTGTCATGTGTTTTTACTATACGCCTTCTCAAGAAAGCTTTACCTATGATACGATACCGACATGCTTTTCGACAAAAGAACTAAAGGAGCTATGAAGGTTATCTCTGTAATAGTAGCAGTGCTTGTTATTGCAAGCATGATATTGCTCTACTTTCCGATCGCCTACTAAGCAAAACCCTTAATCAGGACGTACCATCTTTAAAAATACCGATTGAGGTATATTCACTTTACCGTGCTCACCTCTTCTTTCTTTTCCTTTCTTCTGTTTTTCAAGAACTTTTTTCTTTCGAGATACATCTCCTCCATAAAGACCACTTGTAACGTCTTTTCTAATTGCTGAAATGGAGCGCGATGCAATTATTCGACCTCCTGCTTTTGCCTGTATTTTAAGAACAAATTGCTGACGAGGAAGTGTGTTGGCAAGTTTTTCAACTAAGGCTCGTGCATCCTCATCGGCACGTCGTGCAGAAATTACACGAGAAAATGCTGGAAATAATTCCTCTGCCACCAACACATCGAGTCGCATTACATCAGCACTTCTAAAATCTAAGAACTCGTAAGAAAGAGATGCGAAACCGGAAGAAACACTCTTCAATCTATCAAAAAACCCTCTCATCAATTCACGAAGAGGCATTTCAGCTTTTATCACCATACGATCATGACCTGCAATAGGAGCTCCACTTGATGAGTGTGAAGCAAGGAGATCGGTTGCGGTTATATTTGCTTCGTACTCGTACAAAAGTTGTGTAAGAGGAGAAAGAAACTTTGGTGGCGTCAGTATGGAAATAGCAACCCATTGCTCACGAATAGACTTAATTAAATCCTCGCGAGGAAACTGAGTTGGGGTGTAAATTTGTTCTGTCTTCCCTTTTACATCCGTAACCTCATACATAATAGACGGCATTGTTATGATTGGTTGTATAGAAAATTCACGCGACAACCTCTCGGTCACAATTTCCATGTGAAGCATTCCTAAAAAACCGCATCTAAATCCTTTTCCGAGAATTGACGATCCGTCTTCTTCATAGGAGAGCGCTGCGTCCGAAAGCTTAAGACGCGACAGCGCTTGCTTTAATATCACGAAACCGTCTTGACTGTCTGGGTATACAGAAGCCCATACAACGGCCTTAGGCGTACTGTAGCCTGGCAGTGCTGGTAATGGTGAATTACCCACCTTAATCGTATCTCCTACAAGCGCAATGCCAGGCTCTTTAATGCCTGTAACAACATAGCCAATCTCACCTGCTTTCAACGATGGGGAAGATTTTTCTTGAGGCACAAACCAACCAACTTCAGTAGCAACCATCTTCTTTCCTACCGCCATAAACGACATAGAGTCCTTTGAACTAATCTCGCCATCAAGAACACGGACAAACGCTACTACCCCTTTATGTTCTGAATACGAAAAATCAAAAACTAATGCTCGTCCGCCAACGCTCTCGCGATTTCCCTTTGGAGATGGAACTGTTGTGACTATTTTGTCTAACAAATCTTTCACACCTTCACCTGTTTTCCCAGAGACAGTAAGTACATCACTTTCAGATATACCTAGTACTTCTGCAACTTCAGTACGCACTTCATCAACTCGCGCGGTTGGCATGTCAATTTTTGATAACACTGGAATAACTACACATCCTGCGTCTCTTGCCATACCAAGGGTAGCAAGCGTCTGTGCCTGAATACCCTGCGTTGAGTCTACGAGAAGTATGACGCCCTCCACTGCAGTGAGCGCTCTAGATACCTCGTAAGCAAAATCTATGTGCCCTGGTGTGTCAATTAAGTTAAGCGTGTAAGGTTTCCCTTCATACAGATGCTGCATTCGAACGGGTTGCATCTTAATGGTAATACCGCGCTCACGCTCCAAGTCCATTGCGTCCAAAACCTGTTCACGCATTTTTCGCTTTGGCACAGTTTCAGTAACTTCAAGCATTCTGTCCGCAAGAGTGCTCTTACCATGATCGATATGTGCAATGATAGAAAAATTACGAATGGAATCCATAAAAATTAAAATGTATTGAATCGTACCTGTATAGGTAGCTTACTGCGATACTTTTTTGAGCGTACGGACAACAAGATTTTTTATTTCCTTTAATTCCGTACTATTTAGTATGAAGAGAATCGCCGTCCAAAGAGCCAGTCCAACCAACCCCGCAACAAGTCCTTCAGTGAAGATACCTAAGAATGTGTCTTGGGGCAATAGAGACGCCATGAACTGCAAAACTGCATATGCTCCTGTTGCCCCAATAACCGACGCAGCAAAAGATGATCCTAAAGTATGCCAGACTGCTGGATCAAAACCGAAACGTCTTGCAAAAACAACACCAAATAAGACACCGACTACGAGCATGCTCAAAGAGTACGCAATAGGTATCGCGAGTACCGACGTCCCAGGAACATCAGGAACACGTAGGAGCGACTCTATGAAGAATCGTGGCATAGAGCTCGTTTGAAGCCAAAATACCCCTAAATAAGCTAAAATGCCGGCTGAAATAGCACCGCCAACATTAAGTACGATAGGAACAAGAGATGCGTTCGCTGCATAATATGCTCTTGAAAAAATAAGTATGGCAGATTGTGCTAT
>SCVI01000004.1 GCA_004296925.1 Patescibacteria group bacterium
ATCATATCTAAATTCGGTAGAGTCTTGGCTAAATAGAACAACAGCTGGATGTCCAACGCTACACCTCCTGAATGGAGCAAGAACATCGTCTTACACTGGAACATAGAAATGGGAAATCTCTCTCGCATCAAAGAGTTCTTATGACTCTGATACATCTTCATATGATACTTGCTTTCTCCGCATTTAGCGTATCCATCGTCATTGGGCTTTTTGTCTGGCTTAAAAACCCCCAAAATGCGGTGAATCGTTATTTTGGATATTTCAATTTGGCTGTCGGTCTGTGGAATAGTGGAGACTTCTTAGCATTTTACTTTCGTAATGAGCCGGTCAATGCGGTACTCCTATATAGGAGTACCAGTATTGGAGGTGTACTATTCGCCGGGTTCTACACGTACTTCTACTGTGCGCTAGCAGGTGATGATAAACCGTCCCGATCAGTACAGCGAATGACAACCTTGATGACATTCGCGTTGTCTGGATTGGTGATGACGCCACCGATCATCCGAGCACGTTCAGCAAGAACGCCAATTTATTCTCTGAAAGCGGAGCACCGTACCAAGGCAAGCGAGCCCTGGTGGTGGAGGTCTGCAAGGCGGCGTTGGAGCAGGTGGGGCTTTGCGTTGATGTAGTTGAGAGCGGAGAAACCGCTTTGGAGCAATTCACGACAGCCTCCTATGATCTCCTTCTCACGGAGCTTCAGAAACTCTCGAAGTTGATTTTAGAGCATAATTCAACCCAGTGGTGGAAAGTTTGACATTGTAATAATTCCTGCAATCAAGAAATCTAATAATTTCATATAAGGAGGCACCAAGATGACAACGCAAGTAATGTATTACGAACGAAGGAAAGGTGATTCAAATTTGCAGATAAACAATCGACGTCTTGGCGATCGCAGGAAAGTATTTCAACCTTTTTACCCTGAACGTCGTCGACTCTCAAGTCAAGTACGCCACCATGAACGAGAAACTATTAAGATACCGGTTGAAATAGTCGAAAAAACGAGAGCGATCTCAGGCCATACAGAAGACATAAGCCTAGAAGGATTATGCATTCTCACTGACTTCAAAATCCCGTCAGGAACTCCCTTAGATCTCGAATTCCGATTTAATGGAGATGTATGTTCACTGAAGATCCCTGGGCGGGTCATTTACACCAGATTGGCACAGAAGAACGAACAACTCCACACAATGGTGGGAATCACATTTTCCAACAGCGGAGACCTTGAGAAAAAAATCCTTGCTCTCGCTGTTCGCGCATTAAAGAATAATAGCGCTTCTAAAAGTTCACTTTTGACTATCACGATAGGTAATCCTGGGAAAATTCGGAGTGAAACGCACACTCTCCTCGGGCTTCCCGAAACATTAAAATTAATGCCAGCAGATTTTTCTTTGACACAGATTCCCGTACCTGAAAAAAGGTATTCACCAAGACTTGCGAATGTGCAGCCTGATGAGATATCCGGTAACGGCTTTACAGGGAATGTTCTCAATTTAAGCGAGACGGGAGTCTCCTTCGAATCCGAAATTCCCCCTTCCAGTGAAGAAATTCGCCTCTCAATTAGTCTCTCCCCTTCAGTTACTGAGCAGCCTCTCGAAATATCTGCAAAGATCATATGGGGCAAAAATACGAGTAAAGATAAGTTTCAATATGGTGCAGGATTCTTACATTTGAACGAGACACAATCTTTAAGACTACGAGAATTTCTATTCGAAGCTTTTGCAAAAGAAGCCTCGGACTTAATAAAAAAGAATGAGAGCTTGAAGAGTAAAGTTTATGAATTCTTCCATAAGAACATCAGAGAGTACCATGCATCTCTTTCTACATTGATTGAGAAGGATTCTCAAGATAACAAGACTCATCAGCTTGAAGAGGAAGTAGAAACCTTAACCAATCGTCTCCTATTGCAGG
>SCVI01000062.1 GCA_004296925.1 Patescibacteria group bacterium
AAGGGTCGTTAAACCATTACCGTGACGAACTAGGACCCATTTACCATACGAATAGCAACCCTTTGACGCATCCGTATTCCCTGTTGCTTCAACGACACCCGAAAGTGCCGCAACAATCTTTGTTCCATCGGGTACTCCAAAATCAATACCATTATGTTGATTGCCTTGGTACGCTCCACTTTTTGCGAAGTCCGTATAACCAAAAAATTGTGTGAGGCAATACGCATTACCGAATGTTTTAACTCTGTCCTTACAACGCGCCATAAAAGCAGGATCAATAGGAAATGTGAGCACCCCACTTCCTGCGCGCGGAATAGTATTAGGATCGAGTGTAAATTTTAAACTTGCTTCGAAATCGGTAAGTTCTTTTTCAAAAGCAGCTTTCGCTTCTTGTTTTGCCGCAAGTATTTTTTGGTACTCTGATTCTTTGTTTCGAGTTGCCGAGAGTAGTAGTTGTTGTTCTCGTCTGTTTTGGTCTAGTAAAAGTTTTTGACCAGCCAACTCCTTTTTAAGTGATAGTAATGTAGCGCGTTTCTTTTCGGTTTCACCATAGTCGACAGTAAGGGCTACTTTGGTGTCTTGTAAGTCAATGATTTCGTTTCTAAGAGCAAGTCCAAGCTGTGACACTCTGTCAGCTTCAGTCCACGCTTCCACTAATCCGTTTGCAGTTAAAAAATATTCAATAGTAGTGGCATTTTCTATTTGATTGAGCGTTCTTAAGGATTTTGCAATAGTTTTGGTTGAAGTTTCAATACGACTAGCTTTATCGACTATTGCACCACCAAGTCTTTTTAACTCTAGAGTTGCTGTCGCAGTTCGATTTTCTGTAACTGAAATATCCGCATTAATTTTTTTTCTGGAAACATCAATGCGATTAATTTCCCCCTGGAGTGTTTTTTTAGTACCGCCAATACTTTCTAATGTTCTTTCATACTCAGCAATCTCTTTCTCAAGTGCAACGATTTTAGCGTTCTGCTCTGCAATTTTTTGTTGAATTTCTTGAGCAGTTTCAGCATCTGAATATGCAGGAAGTACAAAAATTACACCAAGAAAAATAGAAAAGGTCAATGCACGTATAAAGATTTTACGCGAGTTGTTTAATTGCCTGGGAAATACGTTGAATGGTTTCATTTTTTCCTATAATACTCGCGATTACGAACGGGTCAGGTGATTTGTCTCTACCTGAAAGTGAATAACGAAGTGGCCACAGCACAGCTCCCCTACCCGCCTCTTCAGCGTATGGCCAAAGAGTTTCTTTTACTATTGTCTCACACCAATTATCCTCGGGTATTGATGTAAGAATATCTTGAGTTTTTTTAAGTCTTTCGGACGTTTTTATAGGATCAGTATCCGTTTTCCAAAACAGTCTCTCTGTTTCATATGAAGGTCTGGTGGTGTAGTAGGAAAACTCTCCTTGTGTATCAAGCTCACGAAGTTCGGCAAAGTTTTGTATTCTCTCGCGCATTATAGGAACTAACTTCTCTAGAAGATTTGCATTAGTGAGCGCTTCCAAGGTTTCAGTAGATAAAAATTGTTTTGCGTACTCTATAAAAGCTTCAGGAGATAATCGCGCAATATGTTCACGGTTGAACCACGCAAGCTTCACCTCATCAAAGATAGCTCCAGATTTTTGCACGTTCTCTAGCGTAAATCTTTCAATTAATTCTGTTTGGTTAAACACCTCTTCTTCACCACCTGGATGCCAGCCCAAAAAAGCATCGTAGTTAAAAATTGCTTCGGGTAAGTACCCCATATCGCGATACTCTGTAATCGATTTAGCACCTTTTCTCTTTGAGAGTTTAGATCGGTCAGGTCCTAAAATAAGCGGAAGGTGTGCATAGATTGGGGTCGGCGCGCCAATAGCCTCTTGGAGTAGTATTTGCCTAGGAGTATTAGAAATATGGTCTTCGCCTCGTATAACGTGCGTTACGCCCTCATCCCAATCATCAACAACCACGGCAAGATGGAAAAGCGGTTCTTCTAAACTTTTAGCAATAACAAAATCTCCCAAGTCAGACGTATCCATTGAGATGTCACCACGAACGATGTCGTTAAAAACCACCATGCGATTTGGATTCTTAAATCGAATCACTTCAGTACGCCCACCAGGCTCGGTAGGAATTTCTTTTGAAACGTATGCGGTGTTATTTTCTATCATCTTTTTCAACACTGAGGTGTGTCTTTCAAGATGCTCGCTTTGATGAAACAGTGAATCGTAGCTTACATTAAGCCACGCAAGAGATTCAATAATATTTTCTTCGTACTCGTTTTTTGAACGCTCTTTATCTGTATCCTCAATGCGCAATAAAAACTTTCCCTTCTTATGTCTTGCATAAAGATATGCAAAAATTGCAGCGCGTACTCCACCAATATTTAAGTTTCCCGTTGGGCTCGGTGCAAAACGTGTGATGACCATAATTTTATTTTACGTGTTCAAGGGCGGTATTAACGAGAGCTTCCGCTAACACGTGTGCCGCATCAGGTTTTGCGAAACTAAATGCTGCCTCACCCATGGTCTTTGTCATTTTAGGATCTTTTAATATTCTTTCAATCTCAGCGACGAGTAAGTTTGGTGACAGGTTTTGCTGTTCCATAACAGTTGCCGCGCCAGTTCGCGCATACGCATACGCATTTGAACGTTGATCCCGACTTATTGATTCAGGTATTGGTACTAGAATAGAGGGTTTTTTCCACGATGCAATTTCTGCAATAGACCCTGATCCGGCGCGACTAATAACTAAGTCTGCTGCACCCGACGCCATTTTAAGTGCAAGCGGTGAAAGATAGTCATATGTTTTGTATCTATAACGAAATGCATTTGCCTCCAAAATAACTCGCGCAGTGTCAGACACTGCTTTGATATGCGTACGTCCCGTTTGATGCACAATTTGGTAGTTTTCAATGAGTATTGGTAGTGCCTCAAGTATTGTGTTGTTGATAGTCTCTGCTCCGAGCGATCCACCGAGTACGAGTATAGTTTGAACGCCATTTTCAAGCTCTAAAAATTCTTTAGCGCCTTCTCTCGCAGGATTTAAAATGTCTCGCCTTACAGGATTTCCGGTCAGGGCAATTTTTGGGCGGATATCCTCAGGGAATTTTTCAAATGTTTCTTCGTAGGAAACGGCTATTTTTTTTGCGAATTTTGCACTAAAGAGAGTTGTGGTTCCTGGTATAGCATCAGAGTCATGAATAAAAACAGGAATCCCAAGTGCGCGTGCGCAAATGAGTGTAGGGACGCTTCCGTATCCTCCCTTTGAAAACACCACATCAGGAAAAAGGCGATAAAGAGCAAACCACGTACGAACAATTCCAAAGCCTAATTTTATGAAATCAATCGCGTTAAGTAGTGAAAAATAGCGACGAATCTTCCCTGATGGTGTGGCAACGAATGTTATACCGTTTTCATAGAGCGCCCGGTCATCAAAGGCGGTTGGGCCAAAAAAGTATAGCTCTGGCTCTAAGAGTTTCTTTTCTTTTACTATCTCTCGTACCGCTTCTGCTACCGCAATTATGGGGTAAAAATGACCACCTGTTCCCCCGCCAGTAAAGACAATTTTCATACTTGTCAGTATACCTTGTAAGCGTTTGGTTTTTCTACAGCTAGGTTTTAATTGAGCGGGAAACGGAGAGGAGTATACCTGCGGCTCCAAGAGCCACCAGAAGAGCGCTACCTCCGTGTGAGACAAAGACCAGTGGTAGCCCAGAAAGAGGTAACAATGCAAGCATGGAACCTATGTTTAAAAAGGATTGGGTGGTAATTAGGACAATAATGCCCGTAGCAAGTAACGCTCCAAATAAGTCCGGTGAACGCGCTGCCACCCATAATCCACGGAGTGCAAAAATAAGATACACAATTACGAGGGATGCTGATCCTAAGAAACCAAATTCCTCAGCAAATACTGAAAAAATTGAATCAGAGGTCGGTTCTGGAAGCTTACCAAATTTTTGAATACTTTGGCCAAATCCCCTACCAACTAACTCCCCTGCTCCCACAGCAAGAAGCGACTGACGAATTTGATAGCTCGAACCACGAGGATCATCGTTCGGATTTAGAAATGTAGTAAATCTGTCGGCTAGATATGGTCGATATGCAACAAGAATAGCTAACCCTAAGATGCCAGTTAATACAATGATGGCGATGTCTCGGAGACGTGCCCCTGCAGCCAAAAACATTGCAATACCTGAGACCGCAATGATTGCGAAGGTGTCAGTGTCAGGTTGGAGAAGAAGCACTGCTCCTGTAATTGCGGTAATAATTCCAAACGGTATTAATCCGTATCGAATATCTTTAATTTTAGATTTCGCACCAGAAAGCCATGTTGCGAGATATAGAATATATGCAATCTTAAGAAACTCTGAAGGTTGTATTGTGAGCGAACCAATCGAAATCCAACGACGAGCACCGTTTAAAGTAAGTCCTACGTGCGGTATAAAAACCATTAAGGTGAATATCACCGATGCGACAAATAAAAATAGTGAAAACCTACGCCATACTCGGTACGGTGTTTTAAGAGCTATAAGGAAGGCAATAGTTCCTCCGCCGATACCAAAAAGTAATTGACTACGTGCAACGTCAGCAAACTTCTCGCCTTTGTATGCTAAAAGTCCTAAAGAAGCCGAAAGAAAAATAAATAAACCTCCGACTACCAAAATAAATAAGGTAATCAATAATATGCGATCTGAGTGAGATCGTGAGCGCATAGCGAATTAGCGAATGAGGGCTATAGACACACCAATGATGGCGAAGACGATTGATAAAATCCAATAGCGCATAGTTACTTTATATCCAGGCCATCCGATGGCTTCGAAATGGTGATGTAGTGGCGCAATTTTGAATATCTTCTTCCCTCGAATTTTTTTCGAGAGTACTTGTAAAATATTGGATAAAACTGTTGCTACGAGTAAGAATGCAATAACAGGAAGCGCAACGAGTCCCCTGCCCTCGCCAAGCGAGTCAGTCATAAAAGCTACTGTACCAATAGCGAGCGTAAGCCCCATAGTTCCTGTTTCTGTCATCCAAAACCTTGCAGGAGGAACGTTAAACCAGAGAAAAGCGAGAAGTGCACCAACGACTGTTGCTGAAAATGCAGCCAGATCTATTTGATTTTGTTGGAATGCAATAAATGCATATGCAGTAAAGATTGAGGCAAATACTGTACCGGAAAGTCCATCAATGCCGTCAATAACACCTGAAGCGTAGAGGAAGAGCGAGGTCAGCATAAACAGAGGAATAACGAGCCACCCAATTTCAAAGTATCCTCCGAATGGGCTACTGATTGAAGTGACTCCAAGCTTATTGTAAAACCACCACCCTATGACAAAAGAGAGGAATGCAACAAAAAGTAATCGATACGATAGAGGAATACC
>SCVI01000123.1 GCA_004296925.1 Patescibacteria group bacterium
GGGTACGAGGAATTTCTCGCAGGTGGCACGGCTATCAGCGAGGAGACTCTGGATACAGTCGCAGCGACGGTATGCCCCGACGATATTGCCTATCTTTTATACACTTCGGGTTCTACTTCCCATCCCAAGGGAGTCATGCTGGCTCACCGCGGACTCATTGAGAACATGTACGAGATCGGCTCGCGGCTCGATTTTACGCCAGACGACACACTTTTCTTGCCCGTTTCGCTATTCTGGGGGATGGGGTGCGAAAACGGGTTGCTGGCCGCCTGGACTCATGCCACGCATCTGGTGCTTCAGCATCATTTCGATGTCGACGAAGCGATGGAACTCATGTCCCGCTATGGCTGCACTGCCCTTTATGGAACGGCCAACATCATTCAGGCCATTGTCGACCATCCTGACAGAAATCGCTATGATCTCTCTCTGCTATCCAAAGGCGTGACCGGCGGCACGCCGGAGCAAATCCGCAACGTGATTGAGACGTTCATGCCGAAGGCCTGCCACGCCTATGGCATGACAGAAACGTATGGCTTTATGTCTGTCGGCGATGCTGTTGCGGATAACGTTAAGCAGCGGTCTGAAGCATATGGCCGGCTTTTGCCGGGAATGGACCTTAAAGTCGTCAACAGTGAGACCGGCGAAGAACTTCCGGTAGGAGAAACTGGCGAAGTGCGCCTCAAAGGTTATGTGATGGCCGGATATTACAAAGCGCCTGAGCAAACGGCTGCGGCGTTTGACAAAGATGGCTACCTGATTACCGGCGACCTTGGCCATTTCGATGAGGACGGATTTTTCTACTTCCGTGGGCGCATCAAGGAGATGCTAAAGACCGGAGGACTCAACGTTTCGCCGCTGGAGGTCGAGGAGGTGCTGAGGTCTCACGAGGACGTGGTGGATGCCTTTGTCACCGGCCTGCCGGACAAGGTGCGTGAGGAGATCGTGGCGGCGGTCGTCGTTCCCAAGGATAACGCCAATATAACCGAAGGGATGCTGATGGAATATTGCCGCAGCATGCTTGCATCGTTCAAGG
>SCVI01000124.1 GCA_004296925.1 Patescibacteria group bacterium
CTTGCATGGATGTTGTGACGATCGCTCTGCTCAGCGCCGCTGCCCTGGTGGGCTTGGCGCTGTGCGTCTGGGTGATCCGCCGCCTGCGGCGCCCGGAGTCGTCCGGGCGCGACGACCGGTATTCGCCCGAGCGCATCCTCACGGCCGAGCAGGCCCACATGCTGGACTACCTGCAGGACACCTTCCCCGGCCAGATCGTGTTGCCCAACATGATGCTCAAGGACATGCTGACGGTGCGCCGCGCCAACGACCGCAAGCGCGCCGAAGAGCGGCTGTACGAGCAGAAGGTGGACTTCGTGGTCTGCGGCCCCGACGGCCGCCCGAGCTTCGCCTTCGACGTGGAGCAGCACCACCTGAGCGACGCCAAGGCCAAGGCCCACAAGGTCAAGATCAAGAACCGGATCCTCAAGACAGCGGGCGTGCGTTTCGTGTTCCTCAAGAACGGCATCCACCGCATGCCCTCGCCGGCCGACTTCCGTGCCCAGCTCAACCTCGCCGAACTGCCCAAACCCCGCAGCCGCGAACAGCGGCGCGAGAGCGCGCTGCAGCAGCTCGAAAGCCAGTTCTCGGGCTTTGACCAGCACGGCAACACCGGCTTCCGCGAATCGGAAATCATGGGCATGAGCGGGCTGATGGACCTCAACCGCAACGGCCGTCGCGGCTTCGAGGAAGCCCGGCTCAACGGCAACAGCGGCTTTGACAGCCACGAACGCGTCGACAGCCGCTTCGACGGCAGCTCACAGGACGTGCGCGGCCGGTAGATAAGCACACCCCCGCCGCGCTGCGCGCGACCCCCTCAAGGGGGCGTGTCCTGCAGCCCGGCAAAGCCGGTTCTGCGGACACCCTGGACCAGGCTTCTGCGCCCCGGCTTCTCAGCTTTTCTTCTTGGTCGGGCGCTGCCAGCCGTCCAGCACCATCTGCTTGCCGCGCGCGACCGCGAGCGCCCCGGGCGGCGTGCTCTTGGTGAGGGTCGAGCCCCCGCCCACCGTGCCGCCCGCGCCGATCGTGATCGGCGCGACCAGCACGCAGTTGCTGCCCACGTGCACATCGGCCTCGATCACCGTGCGGTGCTTGTTGGCGCCGTCGTAGTTGGCGGTGATGC
>SCVI01000063.1 GCA_004296925.1 Patescibacteria group bacterium
ATTCTGGGTTTACGAAACCCAGAATATAATGAGCGCATGGATTTATATCATGCCCTTAATCGCGGAGTGGATGCACGAACTATTTTTGTAGACTCGCAGGATTATGCACGCTTCATTCATGATATGTATGAGTTCAATGATACTGCGTTGGCAGGAAGCACCTATTACGCATTCAAAAAAATATCCGGAACTGATGTAACCGACAAACATACCCGTAACCGACTTGTTGATATTCATGGCTGGTGCCTGATGAAAAATCACTATCATCTTCTCCTATCTGAGCGGGTTGAAGGTGGTATGAGCCTCTTTCTTCGAAAGTTGAATGTAGGATACGCCAATTACTTCAATAAGCGGTACGAACGAACAGGAACACTCTTCCAAGGTCGAACAAAAAAGATTCGCATCGAACACGACCGGCAATTCAATTACATACTTCATTACATTCACCTGAATCCACTGGATTATCTAAAAGGTACAAAAGGGTGGCGCATACGGGCAAAAGGGAGTTACATCAAAAGCTCGAAGGCTGCGCTTGCGTATCTTGAGAAGTATCGCTGGTCAAGTTATCTGGATTATTGTGGTATAAAAAACTTTCCGTCTATTCTGACAACCAACTTCTTTTCAGAATCTTTTCCGGAGTACAAAAAAGAAATCTCTATCTATCTTCGTGGAGCTGAAGACACAACCCTTACTAACCTCCCTCTTGAGTGATATTCTGGGTTTACGAAACCCAGAATATTTTTTATGTGACGATAGTCCAACCTTTAGCAAGATACTCTTCAGCTTTTTTGAACTTCATTTCTTTTGTTTCTTGCCCATTCGTTATGGTGACACGGTCGTTTCTTCCGAGTTTTCCGCCCATTAACGACACAGTAGGAACAACGGAGTGTGTATGTAGAGGTGCTTCAGCAAAATGCGAAACCGCTTCAGCAATAAAGAATGAGAGCGAAGTTTCAAGTTCACGGAACAACTTTAGACCTTCTCGACGAAACTCCACAAACGGATCTCTACCGCCATAAGAACGCAAGTTCACACTGCCACGCAAATGCTCCATAGTATCTAGGTGTTCAATCCAAAATGTATCGTACGCCTGGAGTAATGTTTTTCTAAGTACCGACTCAAGTGAATCTCCTAATACTGAAACTTTATCCTCCAATACTTTTAGGTCGACACCAGCTACACGCAAATGCTCTTCTGTTTCTAAACGTAGTACTTCTAAATCTCCTAAAAGCGCTTGCTTCCTTCTTTGATAAATAATAGTACGTTGATGATTCAACACATCGTCAAAGCCAAGCACGTGTTTACGCGAGTCAAAATTTACACCCTCAATCTTAGTCTGAGCAGATTCAAGAGCACGAGTAACCATTTTACTTTGAATAGGTTCATCTTCCGGTATACCAAGTCTTCCCATCATTGACTTCACCATGTCAGAGGCAAACACACGCATCAATTTATCTTCGAGTGACACAAAGAATTGTGTCTCTCCAGGGTCCCCTTGCCTACCTGCACGACCTCTCAACTGGTTATCTATTCGTCTCGCATCATGTCGTTCGGTACCAATAACAAAAAGCCCACCAACGTTTTTAATATCTTCATATGTTTCGTTTGTTGAAGGGTTTCCTCCGAGCTTTACGTCAACGCCTCTACCTGCCATGTTTGTTGCTACGGTCACCCCTGATTTTTTTCCTGCTTGTGCAATAATCTCTCCTTCTCGTTCATGATTTTTTGCATTCAACATCTCATGAGGGATTCCTGATGCACGAAGCGCAGCCGCCAGCCGTTCGTTCGCCTCAATTGAAGTAGTTCCAATCAAAACCGGTTGACCTTTTTCGTGTTTTTCTTTAACGGTCTTTACGATGGCAGAAAATTTTCCTTCTTCAGTTTGAAAAATAAGATCGTCGTGATCAACACGATGAATGGGTTTATTAGTTGGAATAACTACCACGTCCAAGTTATAGACAGAGCGAAACTCTTCTTCTGAAGTAGCGCCTGTTCCCGTCATACCTGCAACCTTTTCGTACATACGAAAAAAGTTTTGGAAAGTGACTGAAGCATATGTCTGACTTTCCTTTTCAATATGAACACCCTCTTTTGCCTCAATAGCTTGATGTAACCCTTCTGACCAACGGCGCCCTGGTTGCAACCGGCCAGTAAATTCATCAACAATGACTATCTTGCCGTCTTTTACCACATAATCTTTATCTTTAATGAAAAGCGCGTGTGCCTTAACCGCTGCTTCAAGGTGATGTGCATACTTAACTCCACCTTCTGCGTAAATATTTCCTACACCAAGTTTTGCTTCTGCTTTTTCAATACCTTTATCTGTCATAATCACCGCACGCAGTTTTTCATCAACGGTGTAGTCTTCTTCAACTTTTAATGTCACTGCAATTGAAGCAAATGTTTTATACAAATCTTCAGCTTCTTTTGCGGGACCCGAAATAATCAAAGGAGTTCGCGCTTCATCAATAAGAATCGAGTCTACCTCGTCGACGATTGCAAAATGGTGCTCGCGTTGTCGAAGATTCGCTTTATCGTATTCCAAGTTGTCACGCAAATAGTCAAAACCATATTCATTATTAGTGCCAAATGTAATATCGGCGGCATACGCCTCACGTCTGGAAACTGGTTTTAAAAATTCATGTATCACCTTAAACGAACCTACAAGGTCGCGTTCTTCGTCAAGCGGATCATCTTCTTTTGGTACCTCTATTCCTTCCGAAGCATCATAGAGGTATGACGACTCATGATTAATTACGCCAACCGATAAACCGAGTGCGTTATAAATTTGCCCCATCCATACTGCGTCACGACGAGAGAGATAATCGTTTACCGTCACTATATGTACCCCTTTGCCGGTAAGCGCATTGAGGTACGCCGGTAACGTAGCAACGAGTGTCTTCCCTTCTCCGGTTCTCATTTCTGCTATTGCGTGTTTATGCAATACATACCCACCTATAATTTGCACATCAAAATGTCTCTGACCAAGAGTGCGTACAGACGCTTCTCGAACAAGCGCGAATGCTTCGGGGAGTAAGGCGTCTAAATCTTCACCAGCCTTCAATCGTTCCTTTAATTTTGCGGTCATAGCCTTCAGTTCTTCATCAGAAAGTTTCTGCATTGCAGATTCTAAAGAATTCACCTTCTCAACCATTTTTTTGCCCTCAGCTAGGAGTGGGCTAGTACCTGCAAGTAGTTTTTTGAATTGAAACATAGTAGTTGAGGAATAATAACATGTGAGAGACTTTGAAAATACTTAAGAATTTTAAGGTAATTTTTGCGTTACATGCACCCTGCGTAGGTATATTTAATTGCATACACATACCTATTGCGCCAATGTCGTGGTTGCGGTACTTGTAGACACCGGCTCTTGCACAACATTTATAGGTGCACTCAAAGTGGTGGTTGAAACGGCAGTAGGAGGTGGCGGTGTCTCTACTATGGGCGCCTGCAAAACAGTGGTTGGCGCAACCGCTTCCACAATGACAGTGCGTATGCGGCTCGCAGTGTTGCCAACCTGATCAGTCGCAACGTAACGCACTGTGTGTGAACCTACAATCGACGTGTCTATGTTTACCACCGAAGTTTCTACATCGTTAACAAACATTTTAATGCCAAGATTTTTATCAACATTGTCAGTTACTGTTGCACCGAGATCCGCATACGTGTCGCCAACACGAATAGTGCTTGGGTTGTTGCCTAGCAAAATAATGACCGGCGCAGAACTATCACCAAGCGGCTGATCAACATTTCCATCAATTGAAGCTGATGCAACCGGCGCACCGCTTCCAGCTTTCGCGATAACTAGCAATGCTTGGAGCTCTTCTTTTGAAACGCAAGTGTCGCCAACGCACAGTTTCTCCGTTCGTATTTCGCTTGCAGAAAGATTCTCCGTGGTAAACGATTTTGCAAATCCAGCAAGCGTCTCTCCAATGGTGGAGACTTTTTCTGCAAGCGATTGTATGGCTCCTATTGCCATTGAAAGCAATTTATACAAATCCACTCCCTTTCCATCCGATGACAACACTTCTGTCGGTGCTTCTTCTGCAATCAATCCTAATCGTTTTGGACTTGAGGTTGCTTCGTTTGAGTAGTGATACTCGGCAATCATCATGTTGTTTATTTTCTCCAACATGCTTGCTTGTTTTTCTTCGTCTATGTAGGTGATGTCTTTCTTTGATGTTCTGGTGGAGACGTTCACAAACCCGGTTGCAGCAACATCACCACCAACAGCAACCTGGTATGCAGCGCTTGTGGTGGTGCCAAATCCAACGTGGCCGTTCAATGGGTCAATAGCGATATCAGTTGGTGCAAACCAATATCGAGAAGATACGAATGTTTCAATTCTTCCTGTTGATGACGCGGTGGTGTAGTTTTCAAGTGCGATACCGATTGTTTCACCGCTTCTAAGTGCTTTCACTGCAACCCCTGGTGTGGTGGTGGAAAGCATAAGTCTGTCTCCAATAGCTATTGGACCATTTGCGAGTGATACCTTCACAGGGACACGACCTGAGAGTGCAAGAGGACGTGCAGTGCTTGGGTTCGCCGTACTGTCAGCACCTCCTAAGGTGAGACCTGGGTCAGAAGAGATGATACCGATGGGAATGGATGAACCTGAAGCAGTTTTGATAGTCTTTGATGATGCGATGTCGAGTGTTGCAATACTTCCTGCGTTAAGTGTCACGTCTGATGTTTGGTAGTTTTCCGCAACGTCGTATGTACCTGTGGATGCGGAGCGGTAGTAGATACT
>SCVI01000125.1 GCA_004296925.1 Patescibacteria group bacterium
AATTCGCAATTGGTATTGGTCGCCAATAAAATTGATAAAGAAGATATGGAATATACCTACCGTGAATTTGCTGATTATAAAGACATGATTTTTATTTCGGCAAAAGAACAAACAGGAATAGATGAATTAAAAAAACACTTGGTTACTTTATTTGATAATTCTACAGTAAATGTAACCGAAACAATTGTCACCAATGCACGCCATGTAGAAGCATTGCGTAATACCAATAGTGCTTTAATAAAAGTATTAGAAGGATTAAATCAAAACGTAACAGGCGATTTTTTAGCAATGGATATACGCCAAGCATTGCATCATTTAGGAACTATCACAGGTGAAATTTCATCTGATGATTTATTAAGCAATATTTTTTCCCGCTTTTGTATCGGGAAGTAATTAATTTAAAATCACAGAAAATATTTTATGAAAAATTACGGAATAGCAATTCATGGTGGGGCAGGAACAATATTAAAAAATCTATTAACTCCAGAAAAAGAATTGGCATATAAAAAAGCATTGGAAGATGCTATTGTTGCTGGTGAAAATGTGTTGATAAAAGGTGGTGCTTCTGTAGATGCTGTGGAGCAAGCAATTATTTCATTAGAAAATAATCCTTTATTTAATGCTGGTAAAGGTGCCGTGTTTACTAATAATGAAAAGCATGAAATGGATGCCTGTATCATGAATGGAAAAGATTTAACAACAGGAGCTGTTACAGGTATTAGTAATATTAAAAACCCAATTAGTTTATCAAGAGCTGTAATGGAAAAAACAGAACATGTTTTTTTATCCGGACAAGGTGCTATGGATTTTGCGAAAAGCATAAATGCAAATTTTGAAAGTGATGAATACTTTTTTGTTCAAATGCGCTACGATCAATTGAAAATAGCAAAAGAAACTGATTCGATTATATTGGACCATACTGCTGATAAGTTTGAAAGTGGAGAAAAAAAGTTTGGTACCGTAGGTGCTGTTGCACTTGATGTACATGGCAACCTAGCTGCAGGAACAAGCACTGGCGGTATGACAAATAAAAAATTTGGTAGAATAGGGGACAGCCCAATAGTAGGAGCAGGTACTTATGCCAATAATACAACTTGTGCAATAAGTTGTACTGGTAATGGTGAATTTTTTATTCGTTCTGTTGTTGCTTATGATGTTTCTTGCTTAATGGAATACAAAGGTTTGACTTTAAAAGAAGCTTGTGATGTAGTGGTGATGGACAAGCTAATTAAAATTGCTGGAGAGGGTGGTTTAGTGGCAATTGATAAAAATGGAAATATTGAATTGCCTTTTAATACAGATGGTATGTATCGTGCAAAAAAAAGCGCAGGCCAAGAAATTTTTATTG
>SCVI01000064.1 GCA_004296925.1 Patescibacteria group bacterium
AGGATTAGATGTATGGTCGAAGATTGAATGTCACGCTAATCCAACAACTGCTCCTTTTGCATCACAAAGTGATAGAAACGTCGGTGGTTCGAATGTTGTGACAGGGGGGACGGGGACAGGGACAAATCCTGGAGGTGGTGTACGTGCCGGAGAAGCACAATCAAGAGGAACATATACTCATGCACAAGCTGTTTCAGCGCTACAGCGCGCAGGCGTGTGTGGCGGTTCCGTACCGTGTTTTGCTCCTCAAAGTGATGGTGCGTCCCTCGCTGGTGTAAGAGTACAAACAATAGAGCAAATTATTGAACTTCATAAAGGGTGCGAGTGTCAATTTACCGTTACGTCAGCCGTTAGACCAAGTGGGGCACACGCTACTGGATACAAGGTAGATGTGAGAATTAACGCTGCATTGGATCGTTATATTGAGACCACCCCATCAATTTTTGCAGTCCAAAACGGAGGCAGGCGTATTTCGTGGGGTGGTCAGATGGCGGTTATTTATAAAGATAGCTGCGGTACGGTCTACGCACGCGAGTACGGCTCTCAACCGCACTGGGATATCGAAGCTATACGTGGCAGTCTATGTTTATATTGATATGAAACCACTTAATACATTACTACTAGCTCTCGCAACATTACTTCTCATCGTATTGGGAGGAGGGTTGTATTTTATTTCAAGTAACAAGACTTCGGATACCTCGGTTATTCCAGTATCTTTGAGTTCACTTTTTACACCAACGCGAACCACTCCAAACAACAGTCAAAATAATCAAACCACCCAAGCTTCTAGCACCACTTTTGAATTGAAAGGTGTGGATGGCATGTTACCCGCAAGAGATTTTCTTAGTGATCAAGATATTGCATCAAGTACAGAGCTAGGATCCTTTCTATACTGGGCAGAAACTCTTACAGAAGGGAGTTCAAAGACCCCTAGTTACGAAATATACTTTTTAGAAAAAGATAGTTTGTTTATAGTAGTACTTCTTCAAGAACCTATTGGTGAGGTGCGTCGAAGCGCCACGAATGCGCTCGTTGAAAAACTCGGAATAAACCAAGAAGATGTTTGTAAACTCAGCGCCGAAGTAAACGTTCCGTACTACGTGAACGAATTCTATTCAGCACAAAATCTCGGCTTCCCAAATTGTGAGGGTTCGGTGAAGTTTAGTGGGGACTAGTCTACCACTTCAAAGGTTGTATATTATTGACTTCCGCTGACTCTTCTTCTCGCAGCCGCCATGCGTCGAGCATCTACTTCGTTCGCTGTATCAATTACACCTTGAAAACCAGGAAAATTTTCGCAACCAGCAATTTCTTCTAGCGCATCAGTATTTTGAGTTCGTCTCATAATGTCTGGTAAATCACGTATAAGTCTTCTGCAACCATCAGCAAAACTTTCTCGAGGAGCTCTCGGTGCTCTTTGCAGTGACGCTTCGTATTGTTGAGGAGTGTTCTGCCTTGCGCTCTGCGTACTTTGTGCTCCAGCCTCCATAGGAAGCAATGCGCCAAGAAATGTGATTCCAGCAAGGAGAGGATTAGTCTTCCGGTTTTCACCCCTTTCCATATCTCTCTTCACCATACTCCTCCTATTAGAGTGGTCAAGCACCGCGATAGTTCGTTGTGGATTGTTCACTTTCTGCTCCGAATTGCCTGCAATACCAGTAATCTTTAGTTATACTGTGTAAAACGAATGAAAAAAATTTGGCTTTCATTTTATAGCTTTTTTTTACTTCTACTTCCGTTCTCGGTGCTAGGATATGAACCTCTTGAAACAGGCGAAAGCGGTGGATTGGTTCCAGATTGTTTTGGGCCATTCTGTCGGGCGTGCGATTTAGCGTTTCTCTCCAACAACGTTATTACCTTTGCTATTGGCTTTGCAGTCATTGTTGCCACCCTCATGTTTGCCTATGCAGGTATTCTCTATGTCACTGCAGCAAACGCAGGACAAGAACAGATAAAG
>SCVI01000126.1 GCA_004296925.1 Patescibacteria group bacterium
CCATCAGGTCGGTACGGGCGAAAAGGTGGTCCGCAGTGCCCCCGGAAAGAACCGTCTCCATATCCGTCGCCAGCACCATGACCGAGAACGAGTAGGTCAGGTCTGAAACCGACTGCCGGGTGCGCAGCCAGTTGTCGACGTAGGGCTTGCACATCTGCGTCAGAGCGACACCGCCGAACGCATAGGCCGGCTTGAGCATGTTCGGCATCGGGCGGCCTACCATGGTCAGCAGGCGCGATGCATGAACGGTGCGGCCGGACAGGTACCAGGACGACGGCTTGTAGAAGTCCGGCGCCAGCGGGTTCTGCGCATCGTAGGGGCCGGGATAGGCCCACATCGGTTCAATCACCGCCAAGCGCTTCAGGGGCCGGTTCGGATTGATCTTGCGCTTGTCCATGACCAGCGGAACGCCAAGCTCGGCGGGCTTGTCGAAGTCGCCGAAGTCCATGAACAGGTGTGACCTGCCGAAGAAGCATTCCTTCTCGATGACCTCGCGGAACAACTCGCGCACGGCGAGCCGCTTCATCTCGGCCTCGATTGTCTTGCACTTCTCCTCGTTGCCGTTGAGCTTGATCCACTTGCGGGTGCAATGCTCTGCCCAGATCGAGGCGACGTGCCTGTACTCGGCGCGCTGGCTCAGTTCGGCGAGGTAGGGGTAGCCGAGGAAGCCCAGCCCTTCGTGATAGGCCTGCTGCGAGACATAGGCGCTGATGTCCGACGTGCTGGGCAGTGCGTCCATGGCCATGCCGTTCGGCAGCACGCCGGGGAAGGGCTCGGCACGGGCGAAGGTCTGTTCCGGCAGGTAGGCATCGGTGCTGTTGCGACCGGCTTCCCAGATCGCTGACAGGCTGACACCACGGCGCGGTTCGGGCCTGCTCTCGGCAACTGGCTGAAGCGCCGTCAAGGTCTTGAACAGGGCGCGCCATGCGGCTCGGATGCGGTTGAACATCACTCGACCTCAAGGCGCATCTTGTCGAGGACGGACTGTGCCGCGCGCTCGACATCAATCCGGAAGCCAAGCACTGCGAGCAGCATGTAGCCCCAAAGCGTCAGGCGAGACCTGAACGTGCGCCGGATGCGGAAGGTCGCGTTGATGTTCGCCATGAAACCTCGTGGGCCGATCGTGTAAGGTCCATGTTACGCCGGTCGCCGATGTGCTATGCTCGCCCGATGCTCAGTCTCGACGACCTGTTCGTGTCCGCCCTGATGTCCGCGAAGTCGTG
>SCVI01000065.1 GCA_004296925.1 Patescibacteria group bacterium
GGCTCCATATGTGATGCTTGTTTATTAAATAATGTACCGTCTTCATAGTATCATGGGGATATTGCCCGTCTATGGACTACACCTCATTTCAGGAAAAACTCAAAACACGCTGGGAAGATGGCTATATCATCTCTGTGGGTCTTGATCCTGTAGTTTCTAAAATTCCCGATACTCTGAAAAGGGAACACAGCTCCGTTTTTGATCTTATTCGTGTGTTTGATCGCGCTATTATTGATGCTACAGCTGATGTGGTGTGCGCTTTTAAGCCTAACAGTGCGTTTTATGAGGCGGAAGGTATAGAAGGACTCAAAGCACTTAAAGCCACTGTCGACTATGTTCATAAGGTGTATCCAAACATACCGGTCATATTGGATGCAAAGCGGGGAGATATTGGGAGTACGAGTGAGGCATATGCACGTTCGGTGTTTGACGAACTTGGCGCAGACGCAGTTACCGTTCAGCCGTATCTTGGGCAGACTGCTATACAGCCATTTTTGGATAGGAAGGATAAAGGTATTTTTATACTTGCACGAACATCGAATGAAGGCGCTGGAGAATTTCAAGACATGTTGGTTGGGAATTCTAATCAACCTCTTTACCTACACGTAGCTAATCAAGTAGCTAACACGTGGAATAAAAATCAAAACTGCGGGCTTGTGGTAGGAGCAACAGTGCCAGATGAATTGAAAGCGGTGCGCGATATTGTTGGAGATATGCCGTTACTCATTCCCGGAGTTGGTGTGCAAGGAGGTGATACAGCTCGAGTTATTGAAGTAAGTGCCCTACCTCATGGTGGAATTATTCTTAACTCATCGCGTGGAGTTATTTACGCATCTCCCGAGGCTAATTTTGCTGAAGCCGCACGCTCATCCCTTGTAGCTCTGAATAATATTGCAAGCGCTACGCGCGTAAAGAAATAACACATGCTCACTATTCAAAGTCCAGCTTTCAGTAATAATAGTTTGATACCTTCGCGTTACACGTGTGATGACGAAAATATTAATCCTGAGTTAATAATTTCTGGGGTTCCTACTGAATGTAAATCTTTAGTGATTATTATTGATGATCCTGATATACCAACCAGCGTGAAGGAAGCGAGAGGAATTGAGGTGTTCGATCACTTGCTGTTATTTAATATTCCACCAGAAACATCCCGTATCCCTGAGAAAATGATTGTTGGTACGATCGGTAAGAATAGCGCAGGGGATAATGCATATCGAGGTCCATGCCCACCTGACAGAGAACATAGATATTTTTTTAGATTGTATGCTCTTAAAGTCATTTTGAATCTTAATGAAGGCGTAACACGCGATGAGGTTGAATTAGCAATGAAAGGTAATGTTTTAGAGTCTGCAGAGCTTATGGGGAGATACGAACGACTACATTAATACTGAACCGTGAGGCAATTTCGTGTACGTGTTACCGCTGGTGCAAAAAATGACTACATTGAAAGGGTATCTGAAGACATGTTTAAGATATCTGTAAAAACAAAAGCAAAAAAAGGTTTTGCGAATCGTCGAGTGCGAGAATTGATCGCTCAACATATGGACGTACCGACTAAAGATGTATTGTTAGTGCGTGGAAGTGATACTCGTAGTAAAATGATAATAATATATAACTCCATAAAATAATATGCACATAAATATAAAAGCTACAGGATCTGTAAATCTCACCGACGAATTACGCGCTTACGTCGAAGATAAGTTTAAAAAAATTGAAAAGGTTGTCGATCCTAATGACACTGCGCTCATGGCTGATGTTGAGCTCGCTACTACAACCGAAGGTCAAAATACAGGCGATATTTATCGTGCTGAAATAAACGTCAGTCACACAGGGGGATTGACGCGCTCAGAAGCTATTAAAGACACAATGCACAGTGCTATCGATGAAGCTGTTAAAGAAGCGAGGAGAGAATTAAGAAAAGCACTTAGTAAGCGTCGACAGTTTGTTCGTAAAGGTGCCGCAAAAGTGAAAGATTTTTTACGAGGCTTTGGCGGTAAACAGTGATAGATTTTAGAGACAAATACAAGGACCACGTTGACACGTGTATAAAGAAAACGCGTGAGGTTTTGGAAGCAACTTCCATTGATTCACTTGTGCTTTGTTCCGGGATTACTCGAACATATTTTTCTGATGATCAAACGATGCCGTTTCGTGAGCATCCACATTTTGCACGTATTGTTCCATTGAAAGGTTCAGACCATCTTCTTCAAGTTACACGAGACCGTAAACCTCTACTGATACGAGTTAAAAAGGAAGATTTCTGGTATGCGGATTCTTTTGTTGAGGATACTTGGTGGGCGGAATTTTTTGAATATAAAGAAGTCATTTCATCTGAAGATGCGTGGAATGAAATAGTTGATATAAAGAACTCTGCGTTCATTGGGGAAAATACAAAAGTTGCCTTGGCGAATGGAATTACGCTTGATGGTATTAATCCAAAAAATCTCGTCGAACTTTTAGATTATGAAAGGAGTATTAAAACTTTGTACGAAGTAGCTTGCATCAGAGCAGCAAACAAAATAGCTAGTTTAGGACACATACGAGCGAAGGAGGTTTTTTATAATGGTGGCTCTGAAAGAGACATACATTTCGCATATCTTGAAGGTACAGAGCAATTGGAGAGGGAATTGCCGTACGAAACCATTGTTGCTATTAACGAGCACGGTTCAACGCTTCATTACCAACATAAAGATGCATACCGAAAAAACGGTGCATCGCTTCTGCTAGATGCAGGTGCTTCATATAATGGATACGTTTCAGATATTACGAGGACGCACACAACAGATAAAAGCCATCCAATATTTCGAGAAATAGTGAGCGGTGTTGAGTTACTACAAAAGAGTTTGGTAGATGAAATCACTGTCGGCAAAACTCTTAAAGATTTACATGAGAGCGCTCACAAGAAGATACAAGAGCTTTTATTGGAGCATAAAATACTTATTGGAAATATTGAACGCATACAACAGTTCGCACTTAGCAAAGTATTTTTTCCTCACGGCGTAGGACACTTCTTAGGTATCCAGGTACACGACGTTGGTAATGCTCGTGCAAACGCAGAACACTTAAGAACAGGAAATAAAATTGAAGTTGGGCAAGTTTTTACTGTAGAGCCAGGTGTGTATTTTATTCCGACACTTCTTGCGAAACATCGAAGCGGTGACACTTCAGCACTTTTTAACTGGTCGCTTATTGAGCAGTTATTACCATACGGAGGAGTACGCATTGAAGATAATGTGCATGTTTCTAGTGCTGGAGTAGTGAATTTAACAAGAGAGTTTTTATCTTAAAGTGGGTGTTTGACAGCTGGATTCAGAGGAGTACAGTGTGCTTCTAAATAAAAAATATGAAGGAACACGCATCAAAACCTATAAGGACCGACTGGTATATAACTACTGACACCAAGGAGGCAGCAGGGAGAATACTTGATAGACTTAAGGGGCAACTTCCTCGTAATCAGCGCGTTCGTGTTGAACCGCTTAATGAAACTGAATTTGAGATTTTTATTGATACGTATTAATTAAGATTCCTTACAAAGTCTGAGTAGAGCATTTCTTTTCTCCCTTCGGGGACAATGCGTATTGGCGTAAAAATTCCATCTTCGTAAATAGCTTCTACAATTTTTACGCGCATTTTCTTTCCACTTTTTTCAACAAACATATAAGTTCCTGGCCATCCTTCGTAGGCGGCATATTTTAAATAGTTTTTGTATGCGTTTCCTGTTAGATCTATCTCACCATCTTCTTTTGAGAGTTTTGGAGTGAATGTTGCCTCCACGTCATTTTGCGGAGATGCTTCTAATTGACCGGTAAGCCAGCTCGGAATGACTTCAGCGAGGAGTTGCCCCCCTTCGTGCCAGAGTAAGTCTTCCAGCATTATTCGCGTAAATGGCCACGGTTCGGGGGTGATGGATGCTTGTGCGAGTATAGGACCATGATCAGTTTCTTCATCGAGTAGGATTATCGAAACACCGACTTCTTTTACGTCTCCTAGTATTTGAGATTCTATGGGAGACGGGCCACGAAATTTCGGCAAAAGTGATGGGTGGAGGTTCAATACCCCTTTTCTAGGGATAGCTAATACTTTTTTTGGAAGTAATTTTCCATAGGCTGCAACTAAAAATAAGTCCCATTCACTATTAAAAAGCATCTCAGTTGTTTCATCCTCAATACTGAGCTTTTCAGGAGTAATAACGTCGATACCTCGCTCTTCTGCCCACAAACGAACAGGGGAAGACTTGAGAGCAAGTCCTCGACCCGCAGGTTTGTCTGGAGTAGTCACAATAAGACTTGGTGAAATACCTGCTTGCTCTAGTTCTTCAAGAACGTATACAGAAAAATGAGGTGTCCCAAAGTACACCATTTTCATATCTTGTTTTGCTCTGCTTATTTTTGACATACGTATTGATTATTCATTATTCGGTTCGTCTAAATCATTTGAAGCGTGCACCTCCTCTGCTTTATCAATATAAAGTATGCCGTCAAGATGGTCTGTCTCGTGTTGAAATATTTGCGCTAAAAGTCCGCTACCGCCTCTTTCGAAACGAATTCCTTCTTCATCATACGCTCGAACAGTTGCCTGCAATGATCTTTTTATAGTCCCACTAAACCCGGGGACAGAAAGACATGCCTCCGTAAGAATATCTTTTTTTCTTGAAACTTTTACAATTTTTGGATTTATAAATGCTCTGTCTACGTCTTCTTGTGCGTTAGCTTCCGTGTGTTTTTCTTTATTTTCCAACACGAAACCGCGCACCACAAAAATACGATAGTCTATACCAATTTGGTTTGCAGCGATCGCGACTCCAAATTTTGTGGTACGAAGTGATGTCGACATGCGTTTTATGATGTCGCGCAGTTCTGCTGTTCCGAATAAATTTTTAGGAACAGGTTTGAGGGTCTCCCTTAGTATTGGAGTTTCATTTTCGACAATTGGATCAATCATATTGTGTTCTACAATGCTACCGGTTAACACATGAAATTCAAAGTATTTATTCTATAATTACGCAATTTCATCAGGATCAATTGATACATCAATTTCAGGATGTAATTGATGGAGTCTCTTAATTAACTCTTTTTGAGGCCACTCGTCTTTTGGAATACGTATAACTGCTCGAGTAATCCATGACGTTGCATTTACTTGAATTGCAGGTAGTGGACCAACTAAATCAGTATCCTTAAATGTATCTTCAATAAAGATACTCATTTTTTCAACAGCATGTTTTGTGCCATGCCACCCAAGTCCAATAAGATCGGAAGAGC
>SCVI01000127.1 GCA_004296925.1 Patescibacteria group bacterium
AGGTCATGCAAGCTGCCGAGGCCAGCGCCGAGCTGGCCCGCCGCATGGCCCAGGTGGGCAACTTCAACAAGCTGCAGCAGGCCCGCGAACAAAGTTTCTACGCCGACGCTACCCAAGGCCTGGCCCGCGCCCAGCGCCATGAAACCGCCACGCGCGAACGCCTCATCCGCCTGCTCGGCCTGTGGGGCGACCAAACCGCCTTCCAACTGCCCGAGCGCCTGCCCGACCTGCCCCCCACCGTGCGCGACCTGCCCGATGTGGAACGCACCGCCATCGCCCAACGGCTGGACGTGCAAGCCGCTCGCCTCGCCACCGAGCAGACGGCGCGCAACCTGGGCCTCACCCAAACCACGCGCTTCATCAACGTGCTGGAGCTGGGCCTGATCCGCAACTCGTCCAACGAGTCGCCCACCACCCGTGGCTGGGAAGTGAGCCTGGAGCTGCCCCTGTTCAACTGGGGCGGCGCCCGCGTGGCCAAGGCCGAGGCCATCTACATGCAGTCCATGCACGCCGCCGCCGACACCGCCATCCAGGCCCGCTCCGAAGTACGCGAGGCCTACGGCAACTACCGCTCGGCCTACGACATCGCCCGCCACCAGCGCGACGAGGTCGTGCCCCTGCGCCAACGCATCGCCGACGAAAACCTGCTGCGCTACAACGGCATGCTCATCGGCGTGTTCGAACTGCTGGCCGATGCCCGCGCCCAGATCAGCGGCGTGGCCACCTACATCGACACCCTGCGCGAGTTCTGGCTGGCCCAGGCCGACCTGGACATGGCCCTCATCGGCCCCGCCAACCTCAGCGCCTCCACCGCCCCACGCGCCGCCGCCCCCGAGGCCGCTGGCGCAGGCCACTGAACAAGGACACCCCATGGTTTCCAGACGCAACTTCCTCTCTGGCGCCGGTGCCATCACGGCCGCCGTCGGCAGCGCCACGGTCAGCAAAGCCGCCCTGGCCGCGCTGCCCGAGCCCGTCATCCAGACCAGCGCCGACACCCAAGCCCCGCTGGTGCCGCCCAACGGCCGCCCCTACAACCCTGTCGTCACCCTCAACGGCTGGACCCTGCCCTGGCGCATGAACAACGGCGTCAAAGAGTTCCACCTCGTGGCCGAGCCCGTGGTGCGCGAGATGGCCCCCGGCTTCGTCGCCCACCTGTGGGGCTACAACGGCCAATCGCCCGGCCCCACCATCGAGGTGGTCGAAGGCGACCGCGTGCGCATCTTCGTCACCAACAAACTGCCCGAAGTCACCAGCGTGCACTGGCACGGCCAGCGCCTGCCCTGCGGCATGGATGGCGTCACCGGCCTCACCCAGCCGCCCATCGCCCCGGGCAAAACCTTTGTGTACG
>SCVI01000005.1 GCA_004296925.1 Patescibacteria group bacterium
TTTTTCCCTTGGAAAAACCGCGAGAGGGGGTCGAGAACACTTAGCATTTTACGAGCATGTGCGAAGTAAAATGCTTAGTGATTCGTGACCACAAAGACCTCAAGACTTTTCGATTCCCCGTGGGATCACATTCAGAAATTCCGCGAGAAGTTAAGTCAACATAATCCTGCACTGAAGGCGCGGGAAAGAAAAAAGAGAAGGAAGATTATTACGATCGAAACACAAACTTTAATCCATTTGCATTTCAGGATACACTGGGCGTACCAGACAAATAATAGACATGCCACTTAAAGAAACCCACGGATTTACACCAGTTATTTTTGCGATTTTTGGAAACGGTTTCGTAACAATTATAAAATTCGTTGCAGCTTTTGCCTCTGGCTCGAGCTCAATGCTTTCTGAAGCTGTTCACTCAGTAGCCGATACACTAAATCAAATATTTCTGCTCGTTGGGCTTAAAAAATCTCTTAAAAAAGCTGATAGTCAATTTGAGTACGGGTACGGAAATGAAAGGTTTTTTTGGGGGCTAGTTTCTGCTCTAGGTATTTTCTTTATAGGTGCTGGAATTACCGCGTATAACGGCTTGAGTTCGCTTGCGCACCCCGAACACATAGATTTCAGTCCCATACTCTTTATTACACTCGCCGTCGCATTTCTCGTTGAATTATTTACGCTTCGTGTAGCCTATCAAGAACTTGTTCGCAATTTTCCAAACATGTCGTTTCGGGAAAGAATTCGCGAATCTGATTCCGCAACGCTTGCAGTTTTGCTCGAGGACTCTGTAGCGATACTTGGAGTAATTGTGGCGTCAGTGAGTATTTTGCTCTCCTACTATTTAAATAACCCGCTGTGGGATGCTATAGGATCACTCATCATTGCAAGCCTTCTTGCCAGTGTTGCCATAGCTCTAGTAGTTAAAAATCGCTCGTACCTTCTTGGTCGCGCTATGCCTGACGAACTTCGTGCCGAAGTTATAGCGTACTTAAAAACAGAACCATCTATTGAAAAAATTATTGATTTCAAATCGAGCACACTCGGGCTTGGAATGTACCGCATTAAATGTGAAGTTGAATTTAATGGTGGAGCACTTCTCCGTGAAGCGCATCGCGGAGACGACATGCGGAATCAATTTGAAGAAGTGAACAACGATTTCGAAGAATTTAAAAAATTTCTCGCAGAATACTCTGACCGAATACCTCGCCTCATGGGCAAACGCATCGACAAAATTGAGAAAGAAATACGAGAACGCTTTCCTTCTATCAAAAATATCGATATCGAGATAAACTAGCATATGCTCAAAAAAATTAGTGTTGCATTGGTGCTTCTTTTTGCTTGTATAGGGTTCGCGTTTTCTGCTGTGTTTATTGGTATGCAATTTGGCGTATTCAATGTGAGAGGAGCCATAAACGAACGGAACCAATTTTTCACAGGAGTGCCTCGTACAAATACCTGCGTGAACACTGCGGAACAAACGTGTGATTGGAAAGAAACATCGGAATGGGAGACAGTAAAGGGCGGACTTTTGAAGGATGCGGAAATTATAAAAAAGGTTTCTAGAGAAACAGGGATATCAGAAAGAATGATTGCAACGGTAGTCATACCTGAACAAGTTCGTTTTTTTACATCAGAGCGTGAAGTATTCAAAAGTTACTTTGAACCACTTAAAATACTTGGTTCGCTCTCACAATTTTCACTCGGCGTTTCAGGTATCAAACAAGAGACAGCGAACGAAATAGAAAAATATACTACTGATACGGAATCAGAATTTTACGCTGGAAAAGGAATGTCTTCACTCATCAAATACCCTGATAACGTAGACCGTAATGCAGAGCTATACAATCGCCTCACTGACCCTAAAGATCATTACTACTCATACCTCTACACAGCACTTTATATAAAAGAAATAGGAAACCAGTGGGAAAAAGCAGGGTTCGATATTTCACACTCTCCTGGTATTGTTGCTACATTATTTAATATTGGATTTCAGGCATCCGAACCAAAACCAAACCCAGTCGTTGCAGGAGCTCTTATAAGTGTCGGTGGTAAAAAGTACTTGTTTGGTGAACTTGGTGCTTCTTTCTACCACTCAAACGAACTCACGGACGTATTTCCAAAATAAGTTCTTTATCTACCGCGCCTTCGCGCACTACTATTGGCGACAAACCTCTCGCATCCACAACAGTTGAAGGCAAGGATTCTGGCAACTCACCGGTATCAATAACACGTGCAATATGAATCGCTTTTTCGCCAAACTGTTCGAGTATTTCTTGTGGTGTTTTTTTTGTTTCTTGATCGCTTACATTTGCAGAAGTTGCAGTGTAAGGACGACCCAGTTCGCGCGCCAAGTTTAAACAAACAAGATGATTAGGAATCCGTATTCCTACCGTACCAGAGCCTGCGGTTAGTTCTTCTGATACATTTGGTTTTGCTTCTAGAATAAGCGTTACCTTTCCTGGTAGAAATGCTTCAGCGATTTTTCTCGCAAGAGGAGTAACGACAGCATATTCCTCAGCCATTGCCATATCGGCCACTACTATTGAGATTGGTTTTCCTTCCTCGCGCCCCTTGAGCGCGCGAAGTTTTTTCAACGCTTCAACATTCGAAGCGTCCACTCCCAAGCCATAGATTGTGTCCGTTGGATATAGGAGTATCCCGCCTTCAGATAAAATTTGTACAGGATTCATGTCAGAAAATCTCACTATGAATTACTTGACCCTACTTCTTCTGATTATATTAATTATTAGCAAAGGATCTCTTCGATCCACTTTATTACCTCCACTTCTTTCTATCTTACGTTCAATTAAAATGTTCGCTAATTTAGCACGAAAAGAGTCGTTTGTACGAACTGGAGAATCTACTTTACGCTCAAGATTTTGTGTCATTTCGCTAATGTTACGCTAAAAAACCTTCGATACACCCGTTCAGGATACGAGTACTGTGGTAAATATTTACTAATTTTTTTTGATTGTACGCTTTTCGTAAACAGTGTCAAATACAGAAAATAACCACAGAAATATGGGTTTAATAAACCTGGTGCGCGGTGAGGGATTCGAACCCCCGACATCGTCAACGTCAATGACGCGCTCTACCAACTGAGCTAACCGCGCGTAGTGAGGAAGAGAATCTGTACGTTTTGCGCATATATTCTTTCCGAACGCCCGCGTGGGGAGCCTAAGCTCTCCGCGCAGTCAGTCGAGAATAGCTTGTTTTATGTCTTTCTTCAAGCCTGTCCGTCCTTCTAAACCAGCACATCCTGCAAAAATCCTCCCGCTTGGTGATTCCAAAGCTCCGAATAAACACCTTTCGCTTTCACCAATTCTTCATGTGTTCCGCTTTCAACTATTGAACCTTGGTCGAGCACAATAATCCTGTCCATTTCACGTAGAGTTGAGAGTCTATGGGCAATAGCAATAACCGTCTTCCCCTTCATTAACTCACTGAGAGCTTGTTGAATAGCGACCTCGCTTTCACTATCTAGAGCAGACGTGGCTTCATCCATAAAAAGAATCGGAGCATTTTTTAAAATCGCTCTTGCTATGGCAATTCGCTGACGTTCTCCTCCTGAGAGTTTTACCCCTCTCTCACCAACCAGAGAGTCATACCCTCCAGGTAGCCTTTCAATAAATTCATGTGCCTCGGCAAGTCGTGCAGCTTCAGTAATTTCTTTCTGAGTTGCATCAGGTTTTCCGTATGCAATGTTTTCACTGATTGATCGGTGGAACAACAAAGGCTCTTGCGGAACAACCGATATTGCTCTCCTAAGACTTTCTTGTGTCACTTTCGAAATATCAGTTCCGTCGATAGTAATTTTTCCATTGGTAACGTCATGATGATGCAGTAACACCCGCATGAGTGTCGACTTGCCGGCGCCAGAGCGTCCCACCACGCCAACACGCTCACCTGATTGAATTATCAGATTTAAATTACCGAATACGCCAATATCACCATAACTGAAGCTTACGCCTTCGAAGCGAATTTCTGCCTTGGAAACCATAAGTTCTGTTGCTCCAGTGCTGTCAGGCATTTCATGTGGTTCAATAATTTCCCGCAAACTTTCCTGAATCTCACCCCATGTATTTGAAACTTTGTTTATATTACTACCCAAGCTTTGTAAATGACCTTCAATGCGAAAGATAATTGTTATCACAAGCACAATATCCCCCAAAGAAAGAACACCAGTACGCATCAAAGAAATCGCGATAAACAACATGATGCTTCCAAACAAGAACTGAAGCACATTATTTATGATGAGGACGTACTCACCATAACTCCAGTTACGAATTCCGGCTCGTCTTCTCTCTTCAATAACTTCCTCAATGCGATTAATTTCGAAAGTACGTCTTGCGTACTCCTGCATGGCAGTGATGTTCGAAAGTAAATCGACGGTCATTCCAGTAAGCTTTGTTTCAACGCGTTGTACATACGCAGAAAGCGGTACTCGTTTTCGAACGAAGTAAACATTTAGTGCGGTTGCAACAATAACCCATCCTAAAAAGATAAAAGCTATTAATGGAGATACGAAAAACGCAATAATGAAACTCACGATGATGGAAACAAAGAGCTCGAGAAAGTTCCATAGCGTCAAATCAACTATGTCGTGCATGCCAGACGTTGCATGACTAATTTTATTTGCGATTGATCCTGCAAATCGGTTAGAAAAATAATTACGGCTATGGAGCGTGACGTAGGACGAGAGTGTTTGCCGCGCAGTAGCTCTTGCGCCGTTTGACCAACGCATACCCGCAAAACCTGACACGCGCCATAGTGCCTTAGCTAAAAGCAAGAATAAAACATACATTGCACACGCAAAAAATAACGCATCAAAAGAGCCTCCTGTAGCAAGTGCCGCTCCTGCGTCTGCAATTAATTTAAATACATATGGGATGCTTGATGCTAAAGTACCAGCAATGACAACTGCAACGATAGAAATAACCGCTGGGACAATATGAGGTTTTGAACTAAATAGGAAAAAACGTGCCGGATTAGTGTCTTTCGGAAAATCGCTACGCCACATTGTTTTTGCTCCTCTCATACTTGAAACACTCAGACTATTCGAAATGCTGAATCGCTAGAG
>SCVI01000070.1 GCA_004296925.1 Patescibacteria group bacterium
AGCAAAAGCCTTATCCACTCATTGCCCTGTCCTTCTCAAAGGCGGACACCGCGAGGCCGAGAAAGGAAATGATTATGTATTACAGGATCAGCAATGCTTCAAACTGGAAGCAGGCGTGACACATCCTTTAGCCCCCAAGCATGGTTCCGGATGTATCTTATCTTCGGCCATTGCCGCAAACCTCGCCCTGGGCTATCCCCTGGAAGATGCCTGCAAACATGCAAAACAGTATATAGAAAAAATCCTGAACAGTAACCTCAATTTATTAGCCTATCATGTTGCCTAAGCTTCAATACATTTCCCAGGGCAGTACTCGCGTCATGCACCTCACGCATATTGAATCGGCCCTGGACGCCGGCGTCAGGCTCATTCAGCTCCGCTTAAAAAATAGTTCCGATGAGCTCTACCTCGATCTTGCACATAGGACAAAGACTTTATGCAATGCATACGACGCAAGGCTGATCATTAACGATCATGCCGGTGTTGCGCAATCCTGTAACTCAGATGCGCTACATTTAGGGCTAACAGATATGTCTGTTCCCGAAGCGAAAAAACGGCTTCCCGGAAAACTCATCGGGGGAACAGCCAATACCTTTGAGCATGTGAAACAGCGCTGTGCCGAACAGGTCGACTACATCGGTCTTGGCCCCTACCGCTTTACCAGCACCAAAGAAAAATTAAGCCCTATACTCGGACTTGAGGGTTATCAAAGTATCATCCATCAGATGAAAGCAGAGAACCTCCATACACCGGTGTATGCCATCGGTGGCATTGAACTCAAAGACATTGCATCCATTATAAACACCGGCGTATATGGCATCGCCGTTTCAGGCCTTATCACTCAGTCGGATCAGAAAGAAACACTCGTCAAAGAAATAAACCACATCTTATACCATGCTTAATATCGCCGGTCACCAGTTCTCATCCCGCTTGTTTTTAGGCAGCGGAAAATATGGCTCAAGCCAGGAAATGTATGAATCCATCATGGCATCGGGAACCGACATGGTAACCGTTGCCTTGAAACGGATCGACACCGACGCCCCGGCCGATGATCTGTTAGATGCCCTAAGAAAAGCCAATGTCAAATTATGGCCCAATACTTCGGGCGTACGCAACGCCAAAGAAGCTGTCTTTGCAGCTCAATTGGCCAGGGAGGCCCTGGAGACAAACTGGCTCAAGCTGGAGATCCATCCCGACCCGCGTTATTTAATGCCGGATCCTATCGAAACGTTGAAAGCAACGGAAGAGCTCGCAAAGATGGGCTTTATCGTTCTCCCATACATTCACGCGGATCCTGTGCTATGCAAGCGGCTGGAAGATGTCGGGACTGCCGCCGTCATGCCCCTCGGCTCTCCCATAGGAAGTAACAAGGGCCTGAAGACTGAAGATTTTTTAGAGATTATTATTGAGCAAAGCAAGGTGCCGGTTATTGTCGACGCGGGAATCGGCTCGCCTTCACACGCCACCAAAGCGATGGAGATGGGCGCAGACGCTGTGTTGGTGAATACAGCCATTGCTTCCTCAAAGCAAAGCATCGAAACGGCGCTTGCATTTAAGC
>SCVI01000128.1 GCA_004296925.1 Patescibacteria group bacterium
TCGCCACCGGCGAGATCGTCGGTGTGGAGGCGTTGCTCCGCTGGCCCCATCCCGAGCTCGGCCTGCTGACCCCGTCCGAGTTTCTGCCGTTGATCCGGCGCAACGGCCTGATCGGCTCGGTCACCGACACGGTGCTCAAGCAAGCGGTCCTGGACGCCTCGACCTGGTTCGGGTCGGGATATCGCAATGTGCCGGTCGCCATCAACCTCTTCGCGCCGTCGCTGACCGACGTCGATCTGGCCGATCGGATCGGGGCCATCCTCGCCCAGCACTCACTGCCGCCGAGCGCCCTCACTGTCGAGATCACCGAGCAGATGCTGCTGTCGAACATGAGCCGGACGGAGGTGGTGATCGATCGGCTCCGGAAGTCGGGACTGCGGGTGTCGATCGACGACTTCGGGTCCGGCTACTCGACCATGAGTTACCTGCGCGACCTGCCGGTCGATGAACTCAAACTCGACCGGGAGTTCGTGCTGCCGATGACGCACAATCCCCGCGCCGCCGCCATCGTTCGATCGGTGATCAATCTGACCCACGCCCTGAACATCACGAGCGTCGCCGAAGGAGTCGAAGACGCCGCGACCGCCGAGCAGCTCTCGGCGTACGGGTGCGACATCGGCCAGGGCTACTACTTCGCCAAACCGATGTTCGCCGAATCGCTGCGGCCCCTGATCGAATCGCGGAATCCGCTGCGGCGCTGAGCCGGTCAGAAGTCGCCGGCGGTGCGGCGCAGGGTCTCGATCGCATCGACCAGCGCCGCGGACTGTTCATCGGACATCCCGACGTCGGCGAACACCTCCTTGTTGAGGGTCACCGTGGCGTCCTCGACCGTCGAGCGGCCCACCTCGGTCAGCCGCACCAGGGTGGTCCGCCCGTCGGTGGGGTGCGGCACCCGCTCGACGAGACCGTCGGCCTCGAGCCGCCGGATGGCATGGGTGACGCTCGTGACGTGCACCTGCAGCCGGTCGGACGCCTTGGTGATCGGCAGCGCGCCACTACCGCTGAACGCCAGCAGCCGCAGCAGTTCGTAGCGGGAAAAGCTCAGGTCATAGGGCCGCAGCGCAGTCTCCACGCGCGCCAGCAGAATCTGGTGGGCCCGCATCACCGAGATCGGAAGAGC
>SCVI01000066.1 GCA_004296925.1 Patescibacteria group bacterium
TGTGTAAGAGAAGGAGCATCGTTCACACCGTCCCCTACCATCACTACAGTGTGACCATCGTTCTGTAATTTCTTTACATATTCATATTTATCGGCAGGAAGCACTCCGGCTGAAAATTCTTCAATGTCGAGCTCATGTGCCACGCTTTGAGCGACTTCACTGCTGTCTCCAGTTAGCATCGCTACATTAATATTCATCTTTTTAAGTGCGCGAATGGCTATATAAGATTCTGCTTTAATTTCATCCGAGAGTGCAACAATTCCCAGAACTTTTTTTGTATCAGCAATAAACACAACTGTTGAGCCGGCACTTGAGAGTTCTTTATATACTTTAGATAGGCTTTCTATTGAAAGTTTATAATCGTCCATAAGTGCCTTGTTGCCAACAATATATGCTGTTTTATGTACTTCACCATATACGCCCTTCCCAGCAATGTTTTTAAACTCTGTAGGCTCAACAAGTGAAATTCCTTTTGTTTTTGCATATTCAACAATAGAAACACCTATGACGTGCGATGAATGTTTCTCTAGTGAACCCGTGACAGCAAGAATGTCATTTTCGGAAAGACTGTCGGTCGATACTATTTTGGTTACTCCGAATTGCCCGTGTGTTAATGTCCCTGTTTTATCAAACACAACGTAGTCAGCCTTTTTAAGCGTTTCAATTTTTGCAAGATTTTTTATAAATACTCCATTTTTAATTGCGAGCGACGTAGTAATGGTAGTAACTGTTGGAATAGCAAGTCCTAGCGCATGAGGACACGCAATAACAAGAACAGTTATTGCAAGAGTGAGAGAGAAAACAAAAGGATGACCTAAAAAAACAGACCAAACCAGAATCGTGAGGAGCGCCGTAACACCAGCTATCAGTGTGAGTATAGAAGACGCCTTATCTGCAATTTTTTGTGAGCGAGGTTTTGTTTTTTGGGCTTCGAAAATTAATTTTTGAATCTGCCCTACGGTGGAGTGCTCCCCAACGCGAGTAACTCGAACAGTAAGTGACCCATCCAAACAAATGGAACCGGCAACAACCGTATCTCCTTCCTGCTTATTAATTGGTTTTGACTCACCTGAAATAAGCGCCTCGTCAACACGCGCTGATCCCCTTTCTATTATTCCGTCAGATGGCACTTTCTCACCAGGTTTTACTAATACAATATCGTTCTCCACCAACTCAGCGACATCAACTTCTTCTTCAATATTGTTTATGAGCTTATGCGCTTTCTTCGGCAATAATTTTGCCACTTCTTGTAACGAGTCACCGGCGCGAGATGTTGAACGCGCTTCAAGATAGTGTCCGAAAAGAAGCACCCAGATAAGCGTGCCAATTTCAAGATAGAACTCAGCATTAATTGCCGGCAGCAAGGTGGATACTATAGAAAATATGTAACCAGAACCGACTGCCAATGAAACTAACGTCATCATCCCGTACGAGCGCGCTTTAATTTCATGCCAGGCGTGTTTGAAAAAAACAAGTGAAAATGAAAAAATAGCAGTAGCAACACCGAGTCCAATCCATTTACTAAAAGGGATGGGACCAAGATTAATTGCTGTCATGAACATTTCGTTCGTCAAAAAAAGTGGAACGAGCAAAAATGTCACAATCCAAAAACGTTTCAAATAATCAACCGATGAACCGTGACTCATTGCACCCCTATGATGCCCTTCATGCACCTTAGATTTGTCGTGAGACATCTCTTTCATTTCATGGTGTGAGTGATCCATACTATTTTTTCTTTGAAAGTTTGTAGATTGAAATAATTTCATCAGTCGCCTTTTTAACGTTTCCTGACTTCATTTGTTCAACAACGTGTGTCGAAAGATGATTTTCCAATAACAAATCTTCCACTGCAGAAAGTGCTTTTCGGACAGCAGAGGTCTGTGTAATTACATCAATACAGTATGTTTCAACATCAATCATTTTTTGTAGACCCCGAACTTGCCCCTCGATACGTTTTAGTCGAACCTCTATTTGCTTTTTTATATCTTGCCTCATTCTTATACAATATACCCCCTAGGGGTATATGTCAATGACGACTGCAAACCTATATGATCAAATCAATCGCTTTTTTTGCATAGAATGCAACCTGATCTTGCAAATCAAACATGTTGTCGATGTCTTCCTTCGTGCACCACTTCCACTCATCTGTAGAATTCTCTGGCACTACTTCATTCCCACTTGCCTTAGCCAAATAAATAAAAGAAACATGTTCGTGTGAATCTGAAATACGGTGTCTGTTCACAGAAATAGGCGCAATCAGTTGAATCACTTCTCCATCCCCTTTATAGAAACGCGTATCGAGAAGCTGTACATCGAGACCAATTTCTTCTTTTACTTCTCGTAGAGCAGTTTCATTTGGGTCTTCGTCTTTTTCGATGTGTCCACCTACGCCAAGCCAAATTCCATATTTATCGTGTTTTCGTAACAAAACCTTTCCATCAAATACCACAAACACCTCTACAGTAAAGTCCAGGTGTTCATTGATGTGTGGCATGCATTAATTTCTTGCGACCTTAAACGTAAGAACATAACTCTCTGGTGTAATTTGTTTTTTTGAATGAGACGCAGGCGCTACATCAATTATAGAAATATAAAACGAGTCGAACGCGTGAGACTTAGCATCAGAGTTTATATTTACTATCTCTTTATCGGTGTCACTTTGTAGTGTTACCTCTGCAGTAACGAACCCTTTAGTAATACAAGTAACATCGGTAGGGCAACGTGAATCACTCGTTATATTATTGAGAGTAATACGCACTCCATTTATATAAGTTGTTTTTCCAACACTCACCTCACCTACCGCTCTATCGTTTTTTCCTCCTGGAAACTCTTCTAGTCTATCAACAACATACATATTCCCTTCCGAGAAGGCACCAAATAAAGTAACTCGTTTATTTATTATTTGCGCCGAGACATTACTCGCTTTAATTTCAATTGGCATTACGTACGAGACACCTCCACCATTAGCTGGTGAACCAAATATGAGTCTGAATCCTTCATTATTTTGTTCCAATATCCCATCAATACTCTCTAGTTGAGGACAACTTTTGAATGCACACATCTCGCCACCCCTTCCCACATATGAACCATCGGGACACATGAGTGCTTCTTGAGTGCACATCACTCCATTATTCGGTCTTGTATTTTTATATAAAGAATATGAAAGACCTCCTACGATAAGTAGCGCGACAATAACCCCAGGTAAGATCAATTTTTTCATAGAGTCATTATACCAAAATCTGTTATTGGTTTTTCATCCTAGCGTGATTCGCCTTCAAAATCTGGCTCAACAAGGGCCCACTGCATATTGGGTACATCAAGCTTAAGATAAGTGCTTTTTCCTACTGAAGGCGTCGCAGTCATTGGTTCGCCAACTCTTCGATCAGCATAATTAACTACAATCACATTTTTATGACGTGGATTTTTACTCACTTCTGTTGTTTGTGGAGCAATTCTATCTCCTAAGAGATATCCGTCAGAACCAACATATCCGTTCTCCATATTGAGTGCGGCAACCGCGTAGTAGAATGTAGCGCTTCCACCTGTTTCTTGCGTGAGCAAGAAAACAATATCTTCTCGTCCGTCATCATTCAAATCAGTAGCTAGTTCGTTACCAAAGTAACGAATTATTATTTTTGATGCAGATCCGGACGTGGTTTCAGTTTCAGAAACACCATTTGAAAGTTTTACTTGCACTCCCTCAACACTGTATGCAATGTTTTTATAATCACTTATTGCGGCTGATTGTTCTCTTTGAAATGAACCAAAAATAAAAAATCCTATCGCAAGAACAGTTAAGGTTCCAATTCCTACTATTAATTTACTAGATTGTTGTGCCATCACCATAAATAAACTTAACATTCCAATTGCGTATTTCTTCTCTTTAAGCTGGCACCGTTATCGCTCTTCGCGAAAAGAATTTTCTTGTTTCCTCCACCAAAACAATTGTTGCTGCGACCGGTATGATCAAGAACCAATCGGAAAGATTAAGCGGAACAGTTTTTAGGAGCGTGTTCATAATCGGAGTATAGATAGCAAGCAATTGGAACATGATAATAGCAACAGTGGTGACAACTAAAAACTTATTCGAAAAAGGGTTCATCTGAAATATTGATTTGCTTTCTGATCTACAGCTCCAAGCGTTAAACCAATGTCCTACAGCAAGAGTCGTTAAAGCCATCGTCCATGCTTTAGCGAGATTTTCCTCGTAATGCAAACTAAATAATACCAGGGTCCCGATTGCAAGCGGGACGGCCATCAATAGCATTCTTTTAAACATGAGCTTATCAATCAAGTATTTCGTGTGTTTCTCAAACTTACCATTAAGTAAATGTTTTTCTTTCGGCTCCATAGCAAGCGAGACATCAAGAAGTCCGTCAGTTACAAAATTAAGCCAAATAATTTGAACAGGAAGCAACGGGAGAGGAAGACCTAAAAAGAGTGCTCCTATAATGGTAGAAACTAAACTCCAGCTACCTGCAAACAAATACAGAATAATCTTCTTGATAGTTTTATAAATACTGCGACCCTCTTCAATAGCTGAAACAATACTGTCCAAATTGTCATCTAGAAGCACGATATCCGAAGCTTCTTTTGCAACTTCAGTTCCAATGAGACCCATCGCAATACCAAGATCAGCGGCAACTAAAGAAGGTGCATCATTAACGCCGTCTCCAGTCATTGCCACCACCTCTCCTCGTGCTCGATACGCTTCTATAATTTTCATTTTATGCCCAGGATTCACGCGAGCAAAAACAGATACGGTTTTGAATCTTTCCGACAACTCTTCATTGGACATTGCATCAATCTCTAACCCGGTAAGTACTTCATCATTTTCGTGCCAAATACCAATTTCTTTAGCTATAGCTTGAGCAGTTATCTTATGATCCCCGGTAATCATCACAACTTTTACTCCAGCCGCTTCCGCTTTCTTTATGGCAGATGCCGCCTCCGGTCTTGTAGCGTCTCTCATTCCATAAAAACCAACAAAAGAAAGATTTCCTAATTTTTCAGGTTTAAGTGTTTTGTTCGCATCTGTGTCGATAGCAAAAGCGATCACGCGCAAGCCCTCTTCTGACATTTTAGAAAAAGTGTCCTCGAGGTCTTTTCGTTCTACTGACGTTAGTTTTTTATATGTACCATCGGACCATGCCGTTTCTGATAATTCCAAAATAACTTCAGGAGCACCAACAACAGTTAAGAAATTTTTACTATCAACACTGTGGAGCATCGCGTGATACTTAAGTCGGTAGTCAAAAGGGATCTCGCCAACAACGGGAGATTCTCTTTCAAGATCTTCTTTATGAAAACCAAGCTTTTGCGAGAGTACAAGCATTGCTGCTTCGGTCGGATCTCCGCTTATTCGAAAGCGCTTGTCCTCATCTGAATACATAACTCTCGCGCTGGCACAAAAAGCGGCAATCTTTCCAGCAAGCAAAAGTTCGGGGTGATTTGCAGCGTCTGTAATGTGGCCCTTCAATTTGATGCTACCAATTGACTCATAACCAACACCATCAATATCAAACATGTTCTGCCCTACATAAACCTTTTGGACCACCAACTCATTTTTAGTAATAGTGCCAGTCTTATCAACAGCAATGATACTTGCTTGCCCCAAAGCTTCGACCGCTTGCAACTTCTTTACAAGTGCATTGCGTTTGCCCATACGCCACACACCCATTGCTAAAATAAGAGTCACTACAATAGGAAGTCCTTCTGGCACTACTGATACTGACAAAGAAACAATAGTCGTGAACATTTCCTTAACCGGCTTGCCGACTAAAATACCGAGCGTAAAGATCACTATTGAAACAATTGCCACTATTGCGATGATGAGTTGCGATAGATGTCGAATATTTCCCTTAAGAGGAGTCTCTGTGTCCACTAAAGCAATCTTGCTTGCGATTTTTCCAATAGAAGTTTGTGACCCTGTCGCGATGACAATTGCGCGGCCATTACCGGCAACAATATTAGTACCTTTATACGCAATGTTTTTATGTTGTCCGATTGTCTCACCAGATACTTCTGGTTCGCTAGTTTTATGAGTCGGCTCAGACTCCCCAGTCAAAGCCGCTTCATCTATTTTGAGATTATGCGAGACAATAACACGAGCATCAGCAGGAATTCTTTCTCCTTCTTGGAGAATAAGAATGTCGCCTGGTACCAATGCCGTGTCTGAAATAATTATCTCTTTATCATCTCGAAGTACGGTCGCTTTTGTCTCAACGAATTTTTTGAGAGCGAGTAAAGTATTTTGTGCCTTACCTTCCTGAAATGTGCCAACAATGGCGTTTAGAATAAGTACCGCTAAAATAATCGACCCGTCGACTACTTCGCCAAGTGCAAATATCACCGCACTTGCAGCTACAAGTATATAAATAAGCGGACTTTGAAATTGCCGTAGAAATATAGTAAAAATGCCGTCCACCTTTACTTCAGGCAACTTATTTAATCCGTATTCATTTAGGCGTACAACTGATTCTTCTTTTGTTAAACCACGCTCACGGGAATGTAGTGCGTCAAATAATTCAGTGCTTGTTTTTGTATGCCATACGTCATTCATAATTTTTTATTTTTGATTGAAACCATTTAAAAAATTACTAGTTGTCTGCTTTGAGTACACTGACTTTATTACACTCTGTATCTTTAAAAGAAACGCGTGTACGCGTTCAAAATCTTCATATGGAATTTCAAAATGCATCGCCGGATTTTTACCACTCATAGAAATAATCCTAACATGGAGAAATTTTGAACTAGAATCCTCTTCTAGTACGACTACACTCAAAGATTTCGTTCCTTCTCAGTCATTCTTGAAGTGTTTGATGTACATAGCTGGGAGACTTGGACTCGCCTCTCGCACTGCTGTGCTCAAAACCTACAGTCGCTCTTCGCTCCTTGCGGCCCGCGGTTCGAGTCCAGGTCCCTCGCCTTCGTCATTACATTTCTCGGCTGCGGGACCTGGACTCGAACCAAGATAACCTCCTCCAGAGGGAGGTGTCCTACCATTAGACGATCCCGCAAAAATCAAACTAACTGTTAGAGAGTACTACAGAAGACACACCTCTTCAAACGCGACTACGCTCTAATCCTCAAACACCTTAGCTAATGAATGCGGATTATTTTCTTTAACTGATGCGCCTGAAACTACCATAAACTGAACGTTGTTTTGAAAATCTGAAAGGTTTTTAGCGCCAACGTATCCCATCGAAACCTTAATGCCGCCGACAAGACGTGCAATTACCTCTTCCAGTGTGCCCGAGTATGGAACCAAAGCAGAGACTCCTTCAGGAACTATTCCTTTTGAAGTACCAAGATAACGATCGTTTGCTTTTCCTTTTTTCAAAACAGCCATTGAGCCCATACCTCGGTATTCTTTAAACTTCTTTCCGCCTATTGTTACCAACTTTCCAGGAGCTACATCTGTTCCTGCGAGTAAATTTCCCAACATAACTACAGACGCACCTGCGCCGAGCGCTTTCGCAATGTCACCTGAATTTTTCATTCCTCCGTCCGCAATAACAGGCACTCCTGCTTTCTTTGCAATCTCTACTACTTCCATAATTGCACTTAGCTGTGGAACACCAACACCAGACACAATACGCGTGGTGCAAATTGAACCTGGGCCAATACCAACTTTTATACCATCAGCAAATTTCACTAATTCGCGAGCAGCTTCTGCAGTGGCAATGTTCCCTACCAAGAGAGGTGTCTCACCAATAGCTTTTTTTATTTTCTTAGCGCCTGCGATAACGTTTGCGTTATGCCCATGTGCAGAATCTACAGCAATTAAATCAGCTCCCGCTTTTTTCAATGCTATTGCACGTTCCAAATCAAATGCGCTACACGCTGCCCCCACACGCACACCTTTCTTCTTTACTTCCTTTACCATCCTTATTTCCTCTTCGAGTGTGTTGGATCGATGAATAATCCCCAATCCTCCAAGCTTTCCTATTGCTACAGCCATTTTTACTTCAGTAACCTTATCCATCGCAGCTGACACGATTGGTATATCTAAAGAAAAGCCACCTGCCTTCGCCGAGCCTTCGGCAGGCAGGCGAGCAATGGTGGTTTTTACGTCTGCTTCGCGCGGCTCAACAGAGCTCGCAGCCGGGCGTATTAAAACGTCATCAAAAGTGAGAAACTTTCCTGTGTGTACTTTCCCCATACCACAAGCTACCATATACAGTATTGTGTCGCCAAGTGACTAGTAAATATGCAATCTGTTGACGGAAAAAACTTTCTTAATATTGCAGTGTTCGTGTCGGGGACCGGCACCAACATGCAAGCAATGATTGAAGCAGGGGTTCCCATATCACTGATAGTTGCTGATCGTCCTTGTAAAGCACTGAAAATTGCAAATGAAGCTAATATTTCAACTGCTCTTATAGAAAGAACGAATTTCGGGAGTAACTTTGACAGAGAAGAGTACACTTCTCGTGTATTACATACTCTTCAAACACACAATATCGGACTTGTTGCTATGGCTGGTTATATGACAATTTTAGGAAATTCTGTCTTCAAAGAATACGGGGGACGTATTTTAAACACGCATCCCTCACTTCTTCCACTCTTTAAAGGAGACCGTGCGGTAAAAGATGCCCTCGAGGCAGGGGCAACAGAAACAGGGTGCACTATTCATATCGCCACCAACGAACTCGATGCTGGCCCGATACTCGCACAAAGAGCCGTCCCTATACTGAAAAACGATACAGTGGAAATATTGCACGAACGCATAAAAAAAGAGGAGCGTGTTTTGTATCCTGAAGTACTAAAAGACATTCTCTCAGGTAACGTTGCCCTAATTTCATAAGTATCTTAGAATAGGGATTGAAAATCGAATACGTATCAAGAGAACGGGGAAAGCACTGGCTTAATGATCCGTTCAGCAACTTGTTCCTTGCGGAATAAAGTGCTCCCTCCAGCCCTTCGGGGGAAGATATTTAAAAAAATCTCTCCTTGAAGGAGAGATTTTTATTTAATTATCACTCATTACTTAAACATATGCTTCACTTACTCAAAACCTATACAACAGAAAGTGTCACCGCGGGACATCCTGATAAAGTGTGCGATCAGATTTCCGATGCAATTCTAGATGCATGCCTTACCCAAGACTCAACAAGTCGCGTGGCAGTTGAATCGTTTGGTAGTCACGGATACATGATGCTCGGCGGCGAAGTACGCACGAATGCAACAATTGATTATGCTGGTATCGCACGGAAAGTGTACGAAGATATCGGCTACACGGAAAAATTAGAAATTATTGAACACATTGCAAAACAATCAGGAGACATTGCGATGGGAGTAGATACTGGTGGTGCCGGCGATCAGGGCATCATGTATGGATACGCTACGAACGAAACGAAAGAAATGCTCCCTCTAGGAGTAGTGCTTTCACATGCGCTTGCACGAAAATTGGAATCTCTCCGTCGCGACGGTACCCTGCCATGGGCACGACCAGACGGAAAAACACAGGTAACTATCTCAAATGGGAAAGTTATTACCGCCCTCACTTCAACTCAGCATACTGAAAATGTTTCCCAAGAACAAATTCGCACCGACCTTATACAACACCTCTTTACTCCAGTACTCGGAAGTCTTGAGGGAATAGAAATTCTTGTAAACCCTACAGGACAATTTATACAAGGAGGATTCGAGGCGGATGCAGGACTTACAGGAAGAAAAATCATGGTGGATACCTACGGTGGCTTGATGCCACACGGAGGAGGCGCGTTCTCAGGAAAAGACGCAACAAAGGTTGACCGTTCTGCTGCATACATGTGTCGATTCGCTGCAAAGAATTTGGTTGCAAACGGCTATGGAACAAAAGTCCTTGTTTCAGTAGCATATGCTATTGGCCGGGTTGACCCAGTAATGGTGGAAGCATTTGATGATTCTGGAAAAGATCTAAGCGACATAGTGCAGAAAAATTTTGATTTCCGTCCCCGCGCTATTATTGAACGCCTTGGACTTACTCGTCCTATATTCAAAGATACAGCAGCTTACGGGCACTTTGGCGTTGAAGGAAGACCGTGGGAAGCAACCGAAAAAATATAATTATCATCACTTAAAAACTCCCCCGTCTGGGGGAGTTTTTACTATCAAAAATTTTTTATACTTCTTTTTAACACAGTTGAAAGAAATTCAGTAAATAGCGGATGTGGGTCAAGTGGTCGCGCTTGTAACTCTGGATGAAACTGAGTACCTAACATAAAAGGATGGACTGAGCGCGGAAGCTCTGCAATTTCCATGAGTACGCCTGAAGGAGAAACGCCAGAAAAAACAACACCTCCTTTTTCGAATTGAGAAACATATTCCGGATTTACTTCGTAGCGATGTCTATGTCTTTCTTCAACCACACTCTGCTTGTAGGCCTTCTCTGCGATGGTGCCTTTCTTTATTTGAGCCTTATATACACCCAGACGCATACTCCCCCCGTAATTTGAATGCGCAATAATATCCTTCTGTTCTGGCATCACATCAATAACAGGATGAGTTGGATTAGAATTTATTTCTGTCGTGTGCGAACCCTCAAGACCTAATACGTTTCGAGCGTATTCGATAAGCATCAATTGCATACCGTAACACAATCCAAAATATGGAATTTTCTTCTCTCTTACATATTGAATTGCCAAAATCTTACCCTCTATGCCGGTTTCACCAAATCCTCCAGGAACTATAACGCCATCATAGTTCTCAAGCTCTGAAACTGATTTTGGATTTTTCTCATAATCTTTAGCATTAACCCAAGTAATATGCGCCTTGGCACCGACCTCAGTAGATGAGAATTTTATCGCTTCAATAACTGAAAGGTACGCATCCGAAAGAACAAAATCTCCAGTATCAAAATATTTACCAACAATGGCAATTTTTACTTCTTTCTTTGCATTTTTTATCCGTCCAACAAATCGCGCCCAATCTTTTAGCTCCGTTGAAGACTTTTTTGGAAGTTTTAAAAGTTTAAGTAGCATTTCACCCATCTTTTCGCGCTCAAAATTAAGCGGTACATCATAAATGGAATCAACGTCGGGAGCAGAAATTATGTGATCTGCAGGAACATTTGAATTGATTGCGATTTTTTCCTTACGACGTTTGTCTAATACTTGCGAAGAACGCGCAATAATAATGCTTGCCTGAACTCCATATGAATTTAATTGCTGTACTGCGTTTTGCGTAGGACGAGTCTTCATCTCACCTAACGTCCCTGGGACAGGTAGATATGAAACCATCACGAAAAGAACATCTTCGGGGTTTTCAAGTTTCAATACACGTGCAGCTTCAATAAAGAGAGCGTTCTGGAAATCTCCGACCGTGCCACCTATTTCAATGACAGAAATGTCGGAACCGTTTTGATCAGTCGCAAGATGAATACGATGAATAATTTCATCGCGCACGTGAGGTATTGCTTCAACACACTTTCCTCCGTATCCAAGATTACGTTCTTTTTCAAGAACGCTTTGATATACCATACCGCTCGTCATGTAATCAGCTGGATTTAATGAGACATTCAAAAAACGCTCATAGTTCCCCATATCTTGATCGGTTTCAAGACCTGAGCGGAGTACAAATACCTCCCCGTGTTCCGTGGGATTCATGGTCCCAGCATCGATGTTGAGATATGGATCAATTTTAACCGCATTAACCTTATAGCCTTTGCTTTGCAATATAAGCGCTATGGAAGAAGTGGCTATTCCCTTTCCAACTCCACTCATAACACCACCAATAACAAAAATATATTTGTGACGCTTTTTCTTACCTATTTTTGAGCTCGCAGCGAGAGGGGTGTCGTCCGATCGTTTTTTTGAAGATCGGGTAACTGCCATATCCATCTATATTAACACAAGACCAATATTCTTTGCCAGAGATTGCAGGAGGCGTCGTGGTACCTAAACTGAAAGATATTTACGGACAGCAAGAAACGATGAAATTCCTCCAAGAAGTGCCCCTGAAAAGACAAGAACAACAAAAAACATAGGAAATGCGCTCAAATAATGAGCGAGAATGTCAGATCCTAGAATGGTCTCAACAGGCCCGCGGAGGAGCCACGCCATAGGGAAAAGGATGATAAGCGAAATGATGCCTGAGACCGTCCCATAAAGAGTGCCCTCAACTACAAACGGGCCTTGAATATAGAGGTTGGATGCACCAACAAGTCTCATAACTGAAATTTCTTCTCGTGCTGTGTAGATAGCAAGTCTAATAGTGTTGAATGTAATTAAAATTGAAGCGAGTGCAAAAATAAGAATGGTAAACCAGCCAAATTGTCTTACATACTCTGTCACCTTCTCAAGTTCTGTAATAACAGCCTTATTTTGAGCATAATTCACTGAATCAATGAACGCCGTGCCGGAGGCATCGGTTTCATGACCCTTCAAGAACTCAGCAATAGCTTCATACTGAGAAGGTTGTTTTGCTTTTATTGCCAATGCTGCACCAAATGGGTTACTTCCAAGCTCATTGAGTGCTTGCAGGGTTAACTGATCATCTTCATGTCGTGCGCGGAATTGCGCGATTGCAGCATCTCGCGACGTATACGTGATATATGACACTTCAGGAATCTTTTCCAATATTGTTTTGAAATCAAGAATTGCTGACTCATTTGCGTCAGTTACAAAATATACATTTACATCTACTTTATCTTTAACATAAGAGACAAACTCACCTACCAAAATATTTAAAAACATCAAAGAACCAATGATAAGTAGTGTCATGGTCATAACAAAGACAGACGCAAGCGACACAAAACTGTTTCGCATCACGTTTACAAATCCGGCCTTAAAAACTCTTTTTATACTTGTCCACATCATATGTATAGCTTACAACACGTAACGGCCCGCTTGATCGTCGCGAACCACGCGACCATTATCCATTGTAATAACCCTCTTCCCTAGGGAATCAATAACACCTTTGTTGTGACTAGTAAGAATAACTGTCGTACCAAGCTCATTTATACGCTTTAATATTTCCACAACCTGATACGTATTTATTGGATCCAAATTCCCCGTAGGTTCATCTGCAAGTAATACATCAGGCTGATTCACAATAGCTCTACCGATTGCAACACGTTGACGCTCTCCTCCTGAAAGTTCTCCAGGGAAATTCCACGCCTTGTCAGTTAAATCTACGAGCGCTAGAACGTGCGGTACGTCAGCTGCAATTTCCTCATCAGCCCTCCCTGAGGCTTCCATAGCAAACGCAATATTTTCATATGCTGTTTTGTTAGGAATGAGCCTAAAATCTTGAAACACTGTCCCTATTTTCCTACGAAGTGTATGCAAGCGACTTCGTGGAATTTTATGCACGTCAGCAGATTCAAAAAATACTACACCAGATGTTGGTGATTCCTCCGCGAGAATCATTTTCAGAAGTGTAGTTTTCCCAGCACCCGCGTGCCCGACGATAGACGCAAACTCTTTAGGACCAAACGAAAGCGTCACGTCTTCAAGCGCGTACGACTTGTCATGGTAGAGCTTTGAAACTCGATCAAAATAAATCATCAGAAATTCTTACAGCTAACAATCAGTGACTTGTGCTATTGTACCGTAGATTTTTCCATCGCATCAATAAACACATCAATATCTCCTGAAAGCACCGCGTCAGTATCGTACACTTCTGTGTTTGTTCTGTGATCTTTCACTAATTTGTATGGATGTAAAACGTAGGAGCGAATCTGACTTCCCCATTCATTCTTCACTGTTCCTGCAATCGAAAGACCTTTTACTTCCCGCTCCCTTCTTTCTTCTTCTAGTGTAAAAAGTTTTGCACGAAGTAACGCAAGCCCCCGTTCTCTGTTTGCTGCTTGCGAGCGCTCGGTAGAAACATGCACGGATAATTTTGTAGGAATATGAATAATACGTACTGCGGTTTCTCGCTTGTTTACATTTTGTCCCCCTGCCCCACCGGATCGGGCAAATTGAAACTCCAAATCATCATCTTTAATTTCAACACCCTCGCCTTCAGCAAACTTTGGGAGTACTTCTACAAGAGCAAAAGATGTTTGGCGTTTTGCATTTGAATTAAATGGAGAAATCCTGACAAGCCGATGCACACCCGCTTCATATTTCAATCGTCCATATGCACTCTTCCCGTTTATTTCAAACGTCACACTTCTAAAACCTGCATTATCGTTTTTATTCTCATCAAGAAAAGAAATACCCCATCCTTTTTTAGTTGCATATCCTTGATACATGCCAAACAGCACGCCTGCAAAATCTTCGGCATCATCTCCTCCTGCTCCGGCAAGAATTGAAACTATTGCTGGTCCTTTATCGTAGCGAATTGGCCCTTCGAGTAGTGCCTCAAGGTCCTTCATTTCCTTTATCATTCTTTGTGCAGAGTCCTTATTTGTCCAAAAATCGGGACTCGCCATAGCAAGTTCAATTTCAGAGATTCTTTTTTTTGCTTGTTCTGGGGTCATTTCAATAGAGTACAGCGTTTAGCGTATAGGGGCTAGAGTGTATATGGAAACTCTTGAGGTCTGAGCAAGTTCAAAAAAATATTGAACGCGCCTCAATACCGCGTGAGATAGCTTTCAAAAATCAGGATCGTTAACGTCCAAGTCATTAAATGCATCCCTATCGTCCCGAAGAACCTCTTCTTTCAAAAGGAGCCACTCTTCAGGGTTCGGTGCAGTATCAGGGCGCTCATCCAACGGAATCAAGGATCTCCGATTTAAGGATGGTGACTGGAAGCAGTCCTCAGGATGGTATGGCATGAATAATGCACACCGTACTCCTCCAAAGAACTGAAGTCAATTTTGGAGTGTCTTTACGGCCGCACTCGAACCTACTTTATCAAAAATTCGTGATTGAAGCCGCTACGCACTGGCGAGTGCGCCAGCAACCCCAAAGAAAAATGTCTCTTGCTCTTTGATTTGCGTGCGACCGATTTTTTCTGAAAATGGAAAGGACATTTTTCTTTTTGGGGTTCTGCCATCCAAGTATTCGGGCAGTGTGGCGGAGCAAATGCGGACGAGGTTTTGCAAAACCTAGGCTGATTTGTTTGGCGGTAATTCGGATTTCGTCCACGCGGAGGAGGGGTCTGGGGAGGAATCCGCGCAGACTTCTTTTCTGATTTTTTTCGCTGGGCTATTTCAACACACTAACAATTCCACTATTCCCATTAACCTCGACAAGATCACCATCTTTAATAATTCGTGTACCATTTTGCGTGCCGATGATACATGGCTTATTCATCTCGCGTGCCACGATTGAGGCATGAGATGTGATACCACCTTCATTTGTTACAAAAGCACCAGCACGCTCCATGATTGGTACGAAATCAACCGAGGTCATAGTCGTCACAAGAATTTCTCCGGCTTGTAACTTATCAAAATCTTTTGAGCTTAATATAATTCTTGCAACACCTCTTACTACTCCACGATTTGCACTGTAGCCCTTAATTTGATTTTCAGAGGTTACTTGAATTTGCTGTGTTTTATCACCTTCACCGCGACTGTATGCAATAAATGCTTTAACAATTGCTAATTCTTCTTGATTGAGAACAATAAAATTTATGCTACTACTTATGTAGTAGGCGATATTATCGCGTTCCTTCTTAATTATTTCTATATCTAATTTTTCACCATTAAGAATTTTAGTGATTTCATCTGGCATTAAGTAGAAACAATCTCTCCAATCACTAGAATTGATTTTTTGCGCAACAGTTCTAAAAAAGTTTCTGTAGCTAAGAGAAACTTTACTAAAGACACTTTTTCTAAATTCATTAAGATATGTACCTTCAGCAATTGCATATGCAATAGTCGTTATTTCGTTATTATTTAACTCATCCAATTTTTCTTTTTTGAGCTTTATTTTGTTTTTATTATCACTAACATATCTTTCAACTTCTTTTACGCAATCTTTTTTTAATAAGGAGTCGAATTGTGTTTTTATGTCCTCAATTGACCACGGCTCGTCACAAAAATTAACGGGAATATATCCATATTTATTCAACCAACCAGTAAGCTGATCATCAAGATCAAATACTTTTCCTTTTTGCTGATCTGCCACAATTATAAGCAAGTCTAACTGTGAATTAAAAAGTGGAGTGTGTTCGTCTGGATAAGTAATAAGGCCAATTACATCAGGTATTGTCTGCTCTGTAACACCGACTTCTTTAAGTTTTTTTGCCAACAAATCTCCACCAGCCCTTCCGATAACTGTTGTAAGAAATAGCCCAGCGGACATGCGCTGATATTTTTTACTAAAATCTATCCACGCTTCTTTTGTTTGTTCCTTGTTGAGATTATCGAGTGAAATAAATAAGTCCTTCGCAAAAGTCTCATACTTATTTTTAAGAGCAGTAACTTTTTGTGTTGTATTTATTGTTTCCAAGATTGCTGCAACATAATCTTTCATATTCGCTGGGTCAGTAAATATGCTTGTATGTGTGCCGTGTTCAGTCAGAGCAAGTTGTATTTGGTGGACTTTGACACCGAAATCTTGAGTATCAAAGAAATGACCAGCAGAAGAAAGGCACTGGTGCAGAAATGACATATTGCGAGTTACTCCAAATTGCCATTTTACGCCAAGAACTTCGAGAAGATTAGGTGCTGTGTTTTTTGCTTTTAGGGTTGTGATTGGTCTTGATTGTGTAATATAAAACTTATCTTTTTCAAATGCCCACTCGATATCACATGGGAAACCATAATGTTTTTCTATGTTGAGTATAACTTTGGAAAGATTGAGGATCTGTTCCTGCGATAATACTTGTGACGTTCCTATTCCAGCATCTAAATCTTTCCACTCGTTTCCTCCTTCGGGTTTTTGGTATAAAGCGCGTGACTGCGTATTGACCACAATATCAATAATTTTTTCTGGACTTTTCTGGACAACGTACGAATCTGGCCTAACAGCTCCTGAAACAATTGATTCGCCCAAACCGAATCCAGCTTCAATTATCAACTGGTTGTGATCTTCTGTTACAGGGTGAACAGAGAAAGCTATGCCAGATTTTTCGGATTGAATCATTTTTTGAACCACAACTGCAACAGAAATTTTTTGCTTATGTAATTCTTTTTCAAATCGGTAAAAGATTGCTCGTGGAGTAAATAGTGAAGCCCAACACCTTTTTACATTTTCAAGCAAAGTTTCTTCTGTGGTGTTAAGATAGCTCTCTAATTGTCCAGCCCACGCCGCATTAGCAGAATCTTCGGCGGTAGCCGATGATCTGACTGCTACATATTTTGTGTCTAGTTTTTTGAAAAAGTTTTTGATTTCGTTAAGGACATTTTTCGGTATTTCTGCTTCGAGTATTAACGTTTGAATTTTTTCTGAAGCATTTTCTACTGTGTGAGTTTCTTTATGGTTTACAGTATCCAACGCCGCTTCGATTTCTATGTTCAAGTGCGTTTCCTTCAAAAAATTTTCAAAAGCACTTGAAAGAATAACAAATCCACCAGGCACAAGAATACCCGCTTGTGTCATTTCTCCAAGCGAAGCACCCTTGCCTCCGGCAAGGGCAACATCAGTTTTTGAGATTTCAGAGGTGGGTTTCACCCAGTGCATTTTTCTGATTTTATCACGACCCTCGCCCTGTCGCTCTTTGCCGGATTTTTTTGGATTTCTTCGCGAAAACAGATTTAGGAAATTCTAGCCTGTCTTTGATTTTGGAGCCGCCTCCCAGGATCGAACTGGGGACCTTTACGTTACGAATGTAATGCTCTACCAACTGAGCTAAGGCGGCAATTCGAAAATGATAATAGCATAATCAGACTAATAAACGAGCCTTGCCAGCCCTTTTGCTTGGCGCCCTCTGTTTCCGTCCATTTCCTTTGTTCAAAGCAGCATAGGTAGGACTTAACGAATCACAATTTGGACAAATCAGTCGTAAATTTGATTCTGTATTGTTTTGCCAATTCCCGTCAATATGATCTGCCACGAGGGGTACACGTCCTGTTTTTGGATTCACTTCTGCCCATCCGCACCTACAACATTTGTCTTCAAATTTCCTTCGCAAGTATTTTTTAATGGCATTACTAACTATACCTGTGCTTCGTAAGCCGGTTTGTTTGCCTAGTTTCCAATTTTCGATATGTATCCTATATTCATACTCTCCCTGACATTTATTGCTACAATATTTGTAATTGGCACGACTCGGCTCTGCGCCACAAGTTATACACGGCGTTCTAGTTTTCTTAGGATTCATGAAGACATTTTAACTCAACGTGTGACCTAAAAAAGTTTAATTATCGGTCGTATGTTGATGAATTTTAAGCCGATACCTCAACCTGTGATGCTAGTATTATTCTTATGATTGAACTGGCGGTATTTATAGCGAACGCATCCATTCTTGCACTTGAAGTTGTGGGGGCTCGTTCCTTCACACCCTACTTTGGTGCTTCAGCTGAAGTATGGGCGGGAGTACTTGCAGTAGTTCTTGCAGGGCTCGCAATTGGATATCACGTAGGAGGAAAAATAGCTGATAAAAAAAACAATCAAAACGATCTCCGAAAACTACTCGCTACCACTCTCGGAGCGAGTGGTGTGGTAATCGCCATCACGTGGATAGTAAGTGATTCATTTTCTATTCTTGGTAGTTCAATCGCAGCGTACTCAGGACTCACGATCGGTGCATCTGTATCAGCATTTTTCTTACTTTTTCCTGCAAGTATTCTTCTCGCTGCAGTGTCACCTATTGCAGCAAAAATGAAACTCCATTCACTCGAAAAAACAGCGAGTGTGGTTGGGCGTCTTTCAGCAATTGCGGCCCTTGGTAGTGTTGCGGGTGCATTTATAACAGGAATTTTCTTGATTCCACAATTCGGCTCAAAAGAAACATTGGTTGGTGTCGGTATTGCTCTCATATTGTTAGCTATCGCACTCAGTGCACCATCGAAACGTATTCATTTAGGAATAATGTTTTTTGTATTCATCGGCGCATTAATGACTTCAAACTTTTTTTTTACCTCTAATGCATCTGGTGCAGTAAACGGAGCACTCGTTGCAGATATTCATACGAGATACAACCGCATCTGGGTAGTAGATAGTCCTCATGCGTTTGGAGAACCCTTTATGCGCACAGTACGCACCGACCCAAGCGCCACTCAATGTGCCTCAATGATGCATGGAGAGCTTCCCTCTGATGCAAGCGAAACACTTACTTTAAAATACACTCAGGCGTTTGATGTGGGCTTTAACGTAATACCTAATCCAGAAAAAATACTTATCGTAGGAGGGTGCAACTTTTCATATCCGAGACACGTTTCTAACCTCTACCCAAATACAGTTATAGATGTAGTAGAGCTTGATGAGGGAATGACTAAAATAGCGAAAGAATGGTTTGGCTTTGTAAAACCAAATAACATGAACATTTATCATGCTGATGGACGCACGTTTCTTAAAAATTCTTCACAATCGAACCCAAATCAATACAACGTCATTTTTATAGATGCGTACAACTCCATACTCTCTATTCCTTTTCAGTTACTTACAAAAGAAGCCTTTCAAGTAATGGAAGAATCGCTCGCTCCTGGTGGTGTCTTAGTATTCAACCTTATAGGTACATTTGATGGAACCGGCCGCGTGTATCTTCAATCTGTATTGAAAACTCTTGCCACCACATTTACTCACATTGAAATACTGAAAATGCGAGAAGGTGAAACAAATGTTCCTCAAAATATAATCATTCTTGCTACAAAAGACGACGCAGGCAAAAACGCCGTGGCGCTTACAGTCCAAAATAAGGAAACGGTAACTGTTTCGGAATTTGGTTTAATACTAAAGGTTGTTTCCAATAGAGAAGAGCTTGCGAGAGATGCAATAGTATTCACCGACAACTACGCCCCTGTTGAGACACTCACAAAACCCCTTCGCGATTTTCGCTATTAAACAAAGTCCCTAGTTTAAGAACGAACGAATGTAGCATCAAAGGCCCACGCAGTTGCTTGGTCTATTTCTGCTTGGGATAAAATGTTTTCTTTAAGAAGAAATGCTTCTTCTTCAGCCAAATTTGATTGGTACATTTCTGGTCCGTCAGTGTTGATGGTAAATTTCACACCACTATCAGCGAAAGCACGTATGGTGGCGCGCAACTCAGAAACGTCTTTTAGAATACTATTTTTAAGATTTGATGTGGGGCAGAGCTCAAGTGTAATTCCGCTCTCTCTCAACTCACCAAGAAAATCGGGATCTTTGGCAGCGAGAATACCATGCCCTATACGGTTAGGCTTAATAGTTGAAACAACGTAGCGCATTTCATCTATCGAACCCTCTTCGCCTGTATGTATGGTGACACCAAGTCCTGCACTTTTTGCTTCAGCAAAAAGTGGTGCATGACTTTCCATGGAGAATTCAGCCACGTAGGGACCTGCAATATCAACGCCCACCACGCCATCCTTTGCGTACTTAATTGCCTTTTGGAGAATGATCTCGTTTTGTCCATAACTAAATCGTCTATCCATTGAAAAAATTATCCCTGCTTTTACTTGTGGGTATTCAAGTAACGATCTCTGTAACCCGCGAATAGAAGCAAGAATGATGTGATCGAGGTCACGCTCACCAGAACGATTCCTGCGCATTGGGTTAAATCTGAGTTCCTGCACAACGATATTACACTTTCTATATCCCCCACCAATAACAGAGTGCACTGCAACTTCAAGTCCTTCAGGGGACGACTGAATACGTTCTGTCCATTCAAAATACTTACTATCCATCTCCTCAAGCGTGGTATTTCGTTCATCGGGTGCCATCGTAATCATCTTTTCAAAATCCCAATAATCTTTTGAAGGGAGCTTAATCCCCCGCTGATGAGCGATCGTCCACAAAATCACCGGATCAACAGACGAGCCGAGATGCGCATGAAGTTCTACTCTTTTTTTAGTCGTGTTTTGAGGCATGTACAGTAAACGAATTCCTCTTCAAAGGGTACCATAAGAGGCTTTTAATGAATGAGCCGTTGCCCAGGATCGAACTGGGGACCTCGTCCTTACCATGGACGTGCTCTACCAACTGAGCTACAACGGCGAGTGAGGAGGAACAAGTGCGGAGCACTGTTTTTGTGGAGAAGAGACAGAAGAAAGCTTGTTTTCTTTCTGGCTCGCCGACACAAAAACGTGAACGATAGCGTGTTCTCCGAGCGAAGGCGTTGAAAGCCTTGCTTACAACGGCGAACGAGGGAGAACGTGAGAGTATTTTCTCACATTTCCCGAGCGAAGGCGGTGGGAACTTTGTTCTCAACGACGAACGGAAGACTATTCTCATCAGCTTCGCTTCAGAAACATAGCACAAAGTTACCTGAAGAAAAAACGTACTTTTAACCAATAACGAGCTCTATAGGACTATGGTCTGAAACCCTATCTGGAAGTATCCGCGCAGTAGAACGCGAGGCAGTATTTCTGTCGGTAAAAAAATGATCTGTCTTTAAGTTAAATCCGATACCGAGGTTAGATAAGAACACCGCGCTCATGTTTACCAAATTTGGACTCGGTTCACTAAAACGACTATTTAATGTCGTGCCAAGCTGTCTTGTTTTAGAAACAAGCTCTGGACTTAAATACATACAGGCATGCAAAACCTCA
>SCVI01000067.1 GCA_004296925.1 Patescibacteria group bacterium
CCACCAACAACAAACACAACACAACCGAGCACTGGTAGTGATAAATTCTTGTTACTCACCTTGCTTGCAACCCCAACAACTTTATCGAGGTTTTCTTTTAAGACTTCTATTTCCATATTTTTATATAGTAAGAAATATTATGATTTTAATGCCCTGTGGATTGTGTGGAAAGTTTTTCTACTCTTTTTTGTAGCGGTGTAATTTGCAACTGGTTTCTAATAACTTGTTGGTTTCGTGATGTTTGGGTGTTCATAAGTTTTTCATATATAAATTCTACCTTACTTGATTTTTTATCCCCGGAATTATCTTGTAGTTATACATAGGTTTTCCTCTTCAGTTTCCACAACTATTTCAACATTCCACGAATTTCTTCAATCTGTATACGGAGCTCTTCGTCAACAGTAATTCCGTTTCGAACCTTTTCACACGCGTGTATGACTGTTGTGTGGTCACGACCACCAAACATTGATCCTATTGCTGGGTATGAAAGATGAAAATCCTCTCTCAAAATAAACATAATTATTTGGCGAGGCCTCACCACCTCTCGGCGACGTGTTTTTGCGTACATACTCGACTCATCTACGTTATAAAACTCTGAAATGCGAGAAATGACGTGTTTAACAGAAACATTCCTTTTAGGTCGAGTGGTTGTTTTAATAAGTTCTTTAATTTGATCGTCAGGTAAATCCCCTTTTAGTTGGATTTGGCAAAGAATTGTGTTCAACATTCCCTCTATCTCTCTAATATTTCCAGGTACCGCCAATGAAAGAGCTTCAATTATAGTGTCTGAGAGAGTGAGGTTTAATGATTCAGCTTTTGTTTTAATAATTGCCATACGAGACTCATGATCTGGTTCGTTAATAGCAACTGCCATACCAGCAACAAAGCGTGATTTTAAGCGCTCTGTTAGGTCGGGGATAAGGTTTGGGTGTTTGTCGGAGGAACACACGATCTGTTTATTTGCATCATGGAGGGTGTTAAATAAGTGAAAAAACTCTTCTTGGATAGTCCCTTTTTTAGAGAAAAACTGAATATCATCCATTATCAGAACGTCGTAAGTGCGATACTTTTCCTTAAACGAAGGAATACTTCTACTATTTATTGCGTTCATAAACTCAAAACCAAAACGTTCTGCAGTGAGATAGAACACTTTTTTTGACGGATAATTCTTTTTTATTTGATTTCCTACAGCTTGAGTAAGGTGGGTTTTACCACGCCCTGTTTCTCCATACACAAACAATGGGTTATAAGCAATTCCTGGATTTTTTACAACCACTTGACCCGCAGTAAAAGCGAGCTCATTAAATGGACCAACAACAAAAGTATCGAATGTGTAGCGGGGGTTTAAGTTATCAGATCTATTTATGTAGTAGTCAGAAAGAGGAAGTTCAGATTCTTGTCGGTTCTCAATAACCACCTTCTCAGGCTGTCTTTTAACGCTTTCTTTGGAAACAACATATTCAACACCTCGGATGGTATCTACAAAACCCCGCACAGTTTTAAGAATAAGTTTTCCAAATCGCTCAGGAACCCAGTCTTTTGTGAGTTGGTTGGGTACACCTACAAACACAATTCCATCTTCAATTCTAACAATGTGTGTTTCCCCAAACCACATTTTGAAACTAGCTGGGGAGATAGAAAGCTCTATGTTTGTAAGCGTGTTTTCCCAAAGTTGTTTAGTGTCGAGCTCCATAATAGTTTTGTCATTATACCTGTGTGGAGAATTCAGCAAACTTGCGGAAAACGCATCCGCATGTTAATAAGCTGTGAGATAATTGTGTATAAGTATGAAAAGGACATATCAACCAAAAAAGAGAAAGAGAAAAACAACGCACGGATTTTTGGTGCGTTCTAAAACTCCATCAGGAAGAAAAATCTTGAAATCGCGTCGAAGTAAGGGACGAGCAAAACTCACTGTTTAGAATGCTTAAGAAAAATGAGCGCCTTGGGCGGCTCCGACTTGCATCACCGAAAAGCTCGAGTGTTTTTTTTGAGTATGGGTCAATACGAAAAAGCGAAGGAGGTAAGGGTGTAGCGGTGGTAATTTCTAAAAAAACATGCAATACAGCCGTAAAACGAAACTTATTGAGAAGGCGCCTGTATAGTATTTTAAGGCCATTTATCCAAGATTCAACCATATCAAAAGGTGTCATTGTGTATCCAAACAAAAAAGCCGTTTCTGCGACATTTAAATCTCTCGAGAGTTCACTACACTCTGTGTTTAAAGGAAAAAATTAAGCTGACACAACGAGCGCACCCTGCTATCATGCCCCAATGGCATCTCTCTTTCATAATTTTGTCTACCAACCAATCTACAATACGCTCGCAGCTCTCGTTTCAGCAGTACCAGGCGGAGACGTAGGCCTAGCCATCATAGCGATCACTCTTATAGTGAGACTCATCCTCTTCCCTCTTTCTATGAGCGCAATAAAAACGCAGATCGCTATGCGTGGTATTGAGCCATTGCTTAAATCGCTCCGTGTTCAATACAAAGACAATAAAGAAGAGTTAGCTCGTAAAACAATGGCTCTATTTAAGGATAATAAAATTAATCCTTTTGCGAGTTTCTTCTTCATCCTGCTCCAATTCCCTGTCATTATAGGGCTTTATCTTGTTTTAACAGCTGAAACAAAACTCACCACATTTGATCCGGCCCTCCTCTACTCGTTCGTCGAAGTGCCTCAACATGTATCCCTCATGTTTTTAGGATTTCTTGATTTAACAGGAAAAAGTATTGTGTTGGCAGGTATTGTAGCTATTACACAATTTTTGTATTCACGCCTCATAATTTTGCCAACACCAGAAAAATCAGCTGATGGTAAAACAACTTTCCAAGAAGATTTTGCCAAGAGTATGAGTCTTCAAATGAAATACGTATTTCCAATCCTTCTTGGTATTATTGCTTATGTAACCTCTGCCGCTATAGCTCTCTACTTTGTGGTCAGCAACCTCTTCTCTATAGGGCAGGAACTTGCAGTAAGACGCATGCATCAAAAAGAAAATGGAAAAAGATAAAATAGTAACAACATTAAAAAATATTGTTGCCCGTATGGGCCTTAATCTAAAGGAAGTAGAGGTCTCTGAGATTGCCGGCCACACGCTTTTTACACTACATTCAACAGATTCAGGTGCTCTTATTGGTGCTGGAGGTGACACGCTTCATGCGCTGAATCATGTAGTAAAAAAATCACTCGAGAAAGAGTTGCGGGGAGACAAACCATTTCGCTTCGTAGTTGATGTGAATGGATATCATTTGAAACATATAAAAATGCTTGAAAGCCAAGCTCGTATGCTTGCTGAGAGAGCCAGAACCTTCAAATATGATATTGATATGAGTCCTATGAGCCCCTATGATCGTTTAATTGTGCACGCATCCTTGCAAGGACTTCCTGATATTGCCACGGAGTCAAAAGGTGAAGGGGTGTTGCGTCACATCGTTATTAAATACACCGGAGAATCTCAAAAAGCTGAAGATACAGTCGCGTAGATAATTTCTATTCCGCACTTAGTTTAAGAGCCCAAACAGAGAGATCGTTTTTGTTAGTAAACAAAGCGTAGTTTCCATCGCTCGATATACTCATCGAAATTACATCAATAGGTGTCCCCGCATCAATCTCGAGTTTTCCAAAAGCGTATGCAATACCGTCGATGGGACGAATGAGCCACATGCTGTCATTTAATGGTATTGCTCCAAGAAACCAATCATCTGGTAAGTTTACGTTTTGAACAGGGTCTGAAATTGCACACACCACTTCAGGGGGGGTTTCTGTTTTCCAAGCGCATTTATCAGTTAGTGCTCCGAGTGGAGCGCGATAGGTAAGCTGACTTTTAGTATCCAACATAAATAAACTCACGTCAGATCCTGTGACGCTCGAATAGAGCACATAAAGCCCCGTAGGGCTCGGCAAACTCATAAGTCCAGGAGTATCACCAACAACACGTTTTAAAACTCCCCCTGCGCCGATTTCGTACAAATACCCTAAGACCCCTGATGAGGGTGCGGTCTGTACGAAATATTTTTTACCGCCAATTTGTGGAATCCATGAACTGATTGTAGAAACAAGTATTGTTGACGCTGAGTTTTTTTTAAGATCAACAGATTCAACTCGTGATCCGCTTGCGGTTTTAGTAACAGCAACTGCCACATCGTTGTTTTTCTGTAGCGCAATATGATCAAATGGTTTAAGAGATGAAGAGGTAATAGATTGCACTGACGCACTTGGATTCAACTCACTTAAAAAGTTAGAAATCGAGGAGCTATCACTGAGAGTGCGCATCACGAAGGACGTATCACTGAAAGGCATAATTAATTGAATTTGTGGCACAGTTGTATTTGAAATACGTATTTCTGAATAGGTGTCTGTCGGTGTTTCAAAAATATGTCCCGTTGCTCGTTCCGAGAAACGAATAGTAATTGGGGTTGTAGTTGAACCATCCCCCGCGAACCATGCCCCAGACGTTGGTCGACCGCTCACCTTGCGGAGTTTTGTAATTACAGGAGATTCTTGGTTGTCGAGAGTTTGGGGTGTGGGTGTAGAATTTTTTACCGGATTGTTTTGACCAAAAGGAAAAAGTGCACTGAAAAAATCATCTGCATCCACCCCTTCCCCGGCTGCCACTCGAGGTTGATATACAAAACGATATACAAGCCCTGCGCCAATTAAACCGAGCAATAGGATGAATATAAGTGCGAGCGTGGTAGTCCGTTTATTCATGAGTAACAAAAATTATTCTTGCGGAAGTGTTGCAATGTAGTACTCTTCTGGCGTCAGACACATTTTTATATTTCTACGTTCTCCGCTCGTTTCGTTAACAGAAGGGACTGTGTAGCATTTTTGTTGCGCAGAGCATGCAGGATCTCTTGTTTCCGGGTTTGCGGCGGTGCAAGTCTGCGCTCCGCTTGCATACACTGGCGCAGGACTACTTGCTGGGCAGATTTGTTTAGGGACACTCTCTAGAGGACAGCTACTGCTCCCTGCCTGAGGGTCTGACCACACTCCCCCACTAGTTTGGCATTTCAAAGTACAACCGGCAGTGAGCGTGCCTGAGTATGCCGAAACCGTTGATCCGGCAGGGACCGCACTGGCACTACTCGAAGCTCCTACACCTGCAGCAGATGAAGTGTCTGAGGTCGTTTGTTGGGATCCACTTAAACCACTAAGGCTCGTTGTGAGAGCATCAAGTTTTAAAATATTCGGGTTGATAATATATAAGATTAAGTAAGTGGCGAGAATTAAAAACAAACCTAAAAAGGCACCACGGAGTCGCTCCACAGCTTCTTTTTTTGTCCCTATCACATCTGAGGTCATATAACGGAAGCCGTCAAATGTAATCATGACAATAGCAAGAATGGTTGAGACGGCGATGGTAAGCGCAAATACGCCGTTTAAGTAATCAGCGAGGGACGTGGTTGAATTTACTGTTCCTGTAGGGAGAGGTATTGAGACTATTGGCTGAAATTGAAATTGATCTTCGGCTCCATAGACAGGTACTGCACTGAAAAGAATGAAAAATAAGGCTGAAAAGATAAGTAGTTTTTTCATAGTTTAAAATTGAAGCCCAAATGTCCCTTTACCGTTTTCTATAAAGTTACGCGGATTATTAAATGTGATGGTAACTGCATGTGAACTAACCCCTTCGCCAACTTTTCTAAACTTAACATCAAGAGGTTTAAATTGGTCGACAGTGAACGGTTTACCATCAATACTCCATTCATACGTAAGCGCCTGCACACTGCTTGCGAACAAAGGGTATGCACTAAAGGATACCTCATCTCCTTTGAACGAAAATAATCCAGAAACGATTCGATTAAAACGAACTCCTAGAAGAGGAGCATTTTCGTAAATTATTATTTTTGGTGTTTGTGGGCGGATAACGACCGAAGATTGTGCTTGTGCAGTCCCCTCTTGATTGGTCACAGATACCGATACAGTAAACGCGCTTCCAAAACGAGGAGGCATTAATATTGCACTTGATTTCCCATATCCTGATTGATTTGTTACAGGGATTCCGTCTACTCTCCATGAATAGGAAAGAATAGATGGATCGACCACTCTTCCATCAACAGAAAGTTGTGGGACAGCAAGTAGCGTAAGCGAGCTCCCTCCATTTGGAAGAGGGCGCGCGCCATAAAAAGGAGGAGTTACCGTATTTCCTTCCCAGACAATATCGATTAATCCGGGACGAATAAACGTAGTACCCGAGGCCCTTATTTGCCCATTTTGTGTCGCTACAACTTCAACAACTTTAACCTCTCCAACTCCACTCGTGGTTACTGTAATTGCAGTAGCGCCGACACCTTGTTCCACCACTTTTCCGTTCACACTCCACACATATGCCGTACTATTTTCATTTCCAGGATCTGACACGCGCACGGTAACAACGTCGTTTGGTCGCGGGTATTCTGGGCGCACGCTCACATCAAGTATTGAGCCTACATTTGAAATAAGTGCGCCACTAGCGCTGAGCGGGAGAAGAAAAAAAATAAAAAATAAGAAAGAGCGAAACATGCAAGTAACACCATTATAGCTTGTTAGGACTCCATTGAGCTGTATTTGATTTTGAATCGTGGAAATCGCCCAGCTTTTGGGTTTTTTAGGAAGGAGAGTCTTTTTTGGCACGAGCAATTGCCAATAATTGTGAAGGATCGGAAGTAATAATTTGATCTTCCGTATATGAAGCAATGACTTTAATTGCAACGTGCTTTAAGCCAGCAAAGAATATCCCCTCCCCGACATCGGACTCAAGCAGAAGATATTTCTCTTCTTCTGTAAGATTAAATGTTTTTTGTACGGCATCAATAGAGGTAGCAGATTGTTTTAAGAGTATTTGAATTGATGAGTTAGTGAGCATCGGAAGTCCATATGGAGATTTCAAAAAGTCCTCTACGTCTTGTGTGATGGTGGCGAGGCCAAGATAGTACTTTCTTCCTCTTTTTGCCATACCGTAAAGAAAGGCAGCGGTGTCTTCTGACTTCATCATCCACCACGCCTCATCAATAACGAGAAGTCTTTTTCGTAAATCTTTTCTCACCGCATTCCAGATGAAGTGCGTAATAATATACATCGCTATTGTCTTCAATTCGTCCTCCATGTTTCTGACGGAAAACGCGATGAATTTTTTGTTGATGTCTACGTTTGTAGGACGGTTAATGAATCCTGACCACGTACCTTTGGTATATTTTGTAATTCTTTGTACTAAAGATTCACTCCCCTCCATACCCGCAAGCACGAGCTCAAAGTCTGAAAGAAGTGGTGGCTCCATTGAAGAAAAATCATTCGCGCCCGTAATGTCTTTGAGGGCATACGTTTCAGTAATTGCGCGGTCAATGATGGCATCTTCTTCCGGCGTGAGACCGCCGAGCATTAAACGGAACAACCCTACAAGGTTAATGATGTTTGACCGGAGCACATCTATCGGCGATTCGTCTTCGCGTGGTGTTGGGAGATCAAAAGGGTTTATTCTGTTATCTGAAGAAAGTGAAATATCAAAAAATCTTCCTCCTACGGCATTTGCGAGGTACTCATACTCACTTTCTGGGTCAATAACAATGACTTCTGTGTCAAACATGAGAGAGCGCAAAATTTCGAGCTTTGTTGCATAAGATTTTCCTGAACCTGATTTAGCAAAGGTCACTGAGTTGTAGTTCTCAAGAGAAAATCGATCAAAAAGAATTAAAGAAGAGTTATGTCGGTTAATACCGTAAAGGATTCCACGATCCGAAGTGAGGTCAAAAGAAGTAAATGGGAAAAAGCTTGAAAGCGGAGAGGAATTCATTTTTGAATTTACTGCAAGTTGATCATCGCCAATAGGCATAACGCTTTTGAACCCTTGTTCTTGTTGGAAGAGAGCGGGCTTTACGTATACAAGTTTGGCGTCAAGAATTGAACGTATTTCAGACTCTGTTTTGTCAAGTTCATCTTGACTTGTTCCATATATAGAAATGTAGAGCCCAACATCAAAAACTCTTTCTTGGGCTTGCTGAAGTTGATTTCTTAACTGCTCAATGTCTTGATACGCAGTATCAAGCATTGGATCACGCACCATCCCCTTCTCTTGCCTCGTCATTATTTGACTTTGCACCTCAGCAACTTTTTTCTGAAATTTCCTAAGAATTACTGCAGTGTCGACGGGATGTATGAAGATGGAGATATCGAGCACCTTATCTTTGTTAATAATTGGAGCAAACCATGTTCCAGCAAGGAATCGAGGGTACGAAATAACGTAAAATGTTCGAACTAATTTATCGCCAAGATTCATTTCGCGAGGTGTAATTTTCAGCGCTGAAGGGGCAATAATATCTGAAAAATCGAGCTTTGCAGCGTCATAAATGTCCTTAGGAAGGAACGGAGTAAGTTCCGGCTTCTTCTTCTCTCCCCCTATGAAATCGAAGATACCCATATTATTGCGGTGTGTCATCTAGCGTTATTGGTTTCTCTAACTCCCCAGGATTCATCTCTTTGTATAAAAGTTCAATAATTTCTTCGGTCCCAAGTGGGATAGTGCGTACTCCTGTACGTGCCAAACCAGACTCCACGACACCCATTCTTTGTTCAAGTTGTGTTCGGTGTTCCTCGAACTCCTCATTTTGAACATTGCGTGCGGATAAGTCCGTTTTACCGAAGACAGAATTTTTTATTGTTTTTTGTATATTAATAACCGCGGGAACATACGGAATTACAATAAAGAAATGTTTGCTCATTACATTAGCTCTCTCAGTAAAGCTTTTTATGAACTCAATATATTCTCGAACTTGAATTTTCATAAGGTCTTCAGTTTGCGCTTTCAATCGTTCCTCAAGAAGTGCAATATATGGCCGGATGTCTAATTTTCGAGATTGGATGAAAAACTGTACTGTAAAGTCGAGAGAGTTCATAAAACTTTGGAACTGCGCAAGAATCGCGGCTTTCTCATCTTCTGATTTCAGTGCAAAATTTACAGAAGAAGCAAGAAGTACTCCTACGAGTGTTCCATTTTTCATTATCATGACACCGCCACGTACTTCCTTTACGGGCACAAAGTCTTGGGCTGCTTTCGTTTTAGAATTTTTCTGTTCGTTTGGCACAATGTGTATTGTAACCCTCTTTCAAGAAGGTATGAGATTATTTTTGATTTCTATCAGAATAAATACTGTCTTTTATATCTAAGCTCCATGCCAAATCTTTAATTTTGTTTGAGGTGGCAGCAGGAGCAAATTGTGCGGCATCTTCTTTTGGTGTTTGACCGGGTATGATAAAGTCGTCTCCTGATGGAACTTTTTGTTTTTTCTTTTCCCAAATATACAACTTCGTTCGAAAAACGTATTGGAATCCCGCTTCAAGGGCGTTAATAAAAGGACGGTCATTCACTTTGTAAAAAGCGAGGCCTAGACCTAAAAGCGCAAACGGAGCCCCCAAAATTATAGCTAACCACAACGGCAGGAGGAGCCACATAGCAAAGGCAAAACCAAACCCGCCGGCGAGGTAGATAAATTGCGTGGCCGTAAGCGGACCAAATATTTTGTCCTCTACTTCAACAAATTGTGGAACTTGAAATTGCATGAGAGTGCTGAGTTTAGAGTTCAGAGTCTAGAGAAGGAACTCATGCTCCCTATTTTACCTTACTAAAGAGAGTTTTAGAGAAACAAGCATCTTTTTTATCTCGATAACTTGTTTTTCTAATTCAGAATATTTTTCTGAATTAATGAACTTTAGTCGAAATGCAATATCTATCTGTGTTTCTAGTTCTGACGTAGAACCAAGTGCAATATGGATAAATTGTGCGAAGTCTTTCTTTGTGTTTCTTTCTGACCCCTCAGCTATGTTAGAAGGAATTGAGATTGACGCTCTTTGCATTTGTGAAATCAGTCCAAAACGTTCAGACGCAGGGAATTTATTAGTTGCCTCATATATATTCACCACTAGCGTCATTGATTTTTGCCATACCACCAGCTTTTTATAAGAAGAAATTTTCTCCTCGCTCATATTTCCGCCTTATTTAAAACTCTAAACCAGGAACTCTAAACTCTCAACTATTCTATTGGCTCACGATAGGGATCAATCTTATTTGCATAATGATTTTTACTCTGTGTTTCCGGTACGGGTGATTTTGTTTGCTTAGTGGTCACGGTAGCATTTGGTGCTGTTGGTGCTGTTGGTGCTGTTGGTGCTGTTGGTGCTGTTGGTGCTGTTGGTGCTGTTGGTGCTGTTGGTGCTGTTGGTGCTGGCTCAAGAACACCCATTCCAATCACTGGGAGAGATGAGTTTTGTAATGATGAAATACCAAGCTTCTCTTTTAGTATGCTTGGGGTAGATGCGGGGATTATTTTTTCCGACTCCTCTACTTCTTCTTCCAGATCAATATCATCGTCCTCGTCTTCCACGGGCTCGATTGGGTCTGGTACTAATATTATTTTACCCGTCTCTTTTTCCTCCTCCTCAATTTTTTTTAATTCAGCGTCACTGAGACCTGTGGTGAATAAGTCTTTTGGTCCTAAAGCCGACTCATCCCATACAGGTTCCGGATTTACAATATTCTCTTGTAGACGCCTTTTAGCTTCTTTAAAAACTCGATCATTAATATCGTTTACCAGCTCACGTGTTGCGGCATTGGAAAGCTCTGGAAGCCATTGGTGTAAATTTGTTTCCAGCGCCGTTTCGGACTCCAAGCCCATTAATGTGACATTTACAATTTCGGTAAATATCATTGTTTGGCGAAGGTTGAATTCAGACTTTTTTTGAATACCATTGAAAATATTTATGAGTACCGGTGAACCGATAAAATCAAAAATTGGCTTCGGTAATTTTTCAGTGGCCAGGCGTTTTTCTTCTTTAGTATGTGGTTTCATAATTATGATTTAGATCCTTCATTATTTCTTTTCCATTCTATCCATTCTGCTTTAGGTCCGCCCTCTAATTTGTTAGATTGTTCAAGAATACGAAGGTTTCTCATCAGTCGTTCTCGAGTTTCTGGATCTGCCTGTGCTCCACCCCACTGGTTTAACGTAACATTTAATTGAGACTTGTTTAATGCTGCGAGGAAGTTTGGATTGGTGATAATTTGCCGTGGGATAGAACGAAGCTGGTCAGGCGACATCCTTTCTACAGTTGAACGCATTTCTGAGATTTTTGAATCAGAGAGCTCTGCTGTTTCACTTCCTATTTCTTCAACGGTGCGAGCTGGTGTTTCAGTAATTTCAGGTTCACTGGCTATATTTTCAGGCACTACTTCAGTAGCTGTTGCTACGGAGGATATGTCTATTGAGGGCGTATCACCTCCTCCTCCGCTTGTTGGGTAAGCCCGAGGGGCTGTGTTTCTGACGCTTGATGCGCCTCCGCTTGGTGACGCGCTCGGCCCCCCTCCTCCGCTTGGTGTTGGCGGTGTTCCTCCTCCGCTTGGCGTTGGCGGTGTTCCGCTCGACTCATCGTCACCGAAAGGGTTATAAGGAAGAAGTGATCTTCCTTGCTCACCGCGCAATTTATTAATTTCGTCTATCTCCGTCTCAGTTGGCCAGCCATCAAGAGCTTGTCTTAAGTGATCATTTTCAATGAAATCTTGAATATCTGCCTCGCTGTGCTCAACTAAGAAAGTTTTTCGAGCAGCTGTCTTAAACCTATTATCTTTATTTCTGAATATGCTCCCAATCTGGGCGGCGCTAAGTTCTTTTATGAATGACGGACTGTAAGATCGTTCGTCACTCATAAAGCTTGC
>SCVI01000068.1 GCA_004296925.1 Patescibacteria group bacterium
ATTTCTTTTATGAACTCTGCAAAAGAATTTTCAGCTTTTTCAAGATGAGGAAACGATTCGTTGTCGTGTGGCCATGAAAGCCAAATGCCAGAGTGCGGTTTCCACTCGGCAGGCATATGAAACCCCGCTTCTTTTGGTGTTGCAGACATTTTAGAATTTGTATGTATCTGGTCGACGGTTTCTTAAAAATCCCCAGCCGTCTCGAATGCGTTTATTGTGTGCAAGATTTAGAGTAGCTACCATTGCTTCTTCTTTTTTCTTGCTTCCTCGCTTCAATACTTTCCCAAAGGAATCTGACGCAAACGATTGTCCCCAAAACCACAATTTATCTTCAATGCCCACTCGATTCACTGCGACAACATGCACGCCGTTTGCGATGGCATGCCCACGCATTACCGTCTCCCACGCATTATGCCAATCTCCGTCATCAGAATCATACCCAACAATGCCACCAATTGCTGTTGGGTAGAAAATAATTTCAGCTCCTGCGAGTGTAGACATACGAGCCGCTTCAGGGAACCACTGATCGTAGCAAATAAGTACGGCGAATGTTGCAAACTTTGTTTTGTAGACACGGTAGTCACCAGAACCTTCTTTGAAATAATTTTTTTCATAGAAGCGCGCATCGTGAGGTATGTGTATTTTTCTATATGTTTCAAGTCGTTTTCCTGTCTCATCCAGAACAACTGCTGAATTGTAGTAATGTCCGTCTTTTGTTTTTTCAAAGAGGGGAACAATAATCACTACCTTTAATTCACGAGAAAGGCGCGCAAAGACTTCGGTTGACTCTCCGGGGACTGTTTCAGCATACGGATCCTTTTTTCTGTTTTTGTACTGAGGAAAGTAGACGGTGCGGTAGAGCTCTTGAAGGCAGATTATCTTTGCCCCCTTCTTAGCTGCAGTGCGTACGAGCCCTACAGTCTTTTTTAGGTTTGCATCCATATCAGTGGAAACAGCGCTCTGCACCGCTCCTACAACGACCGTGTGTTTATTTGATTTCTTTGACATACGTATAGTGTAGTATATTTGCCCTCTCTACTAAAGGAGGGGGAATTCAGATTTGATTGTTTTAAGGCCTTATTTTTGCTAGTATCTGCGATACGTGGATGGAGTTTACGTCCCGTTTGCGAGTATAGTTCAGTGGTAGAACGCTGTCTTGGTATGAAATCATACAGTCAGTTTGTTTCGAGCCAAAGCCAGCTCCTTTAAATTTTCTAGTGTTGTGCGTGCGAGTATAGTTCAGTGGTAGAACGCTGTCCTGATAAGACAGAGGTCCTTGGTTCGATTCCAAGTACTCGCACGCAACATAGTAGGAAATGAGCTGGCTTTGGCTCGCTTGCATTCAGTCGTATGAATTTCATACTGATGGTTCGCTCGGACGATATGAAGCCAAGCTTTCATGTCGCTCCTCGCTGCCATCAGTAAGACAGAGGTCCTTGGTTCGATTCCAAGTACTCGCACAATGAAAGAAAAAGAAAGAGCTTTCGTAGAAAGAAAGAGCTACGAATTTTGGTGTGAGAAGTGCAGTGCTCGTTTTTCGGCTATGCTAGATAGCCCAGACGAGACAGTTCAAATTATCACTCTGCAGTGCAATAAGGGTCATCGCTGGAAGCAAATTTGGTAGTACCTATACAGTAAGCCGAAGTGGCGAAATTGGCAGACGCGCTACGTTCAGGTCGTAGTCCTCGCAAGGGGGTGGAGGTTCAAGTCCTCTCTTCGGCACAAATGAAAGGGAAATAGTACAATATATTAATGCGTGATTGGAAATCTGTTTTTGAAGGAAAAAAAATAACCGTTATGGGTTTAGGCCTTTTGGGTCGGGGTGTAGGGGACGCAAAGTTTCTTGCTGAGGCCGGTGCAGATATTATCGTGACCGACTTAAAGGGAGATGATGAGTTACGTGCATCTCTCGATGAACTTAAATTTTTTCCAAACATTACCTATCGCCTTGGCGGACACGAACTTGAAGATTTTAAAGATAGGGATTTTATTTTGAAGGCAGCTGGAGTACCGCTCGATTCTCTATACATAGAAGAAGCTAGAAAAAATAACATACCTATTAAGATGAGCGCTTCGTGGTTTGCCGAACTCGCGCGCACTCCTTTAGTAGGGGTGACTGGTACTCGTGGAAAATCGACCGTCACGCATCTTCTCCACAACATTATGCAATCGGCTGGGATGGAAGTGTTACTTGGCGGTAACGTGCGTGGGGTCTCTACACTCTCGCTACTTTCACAGGTGACACCAAATTCAATTGCGTTGATGGAGTTGGATTCTTGGCAGTGCCAAGGTTTTGGAGAAGCAAGACTAAGTCCACATGTTGCAATTTTCACTAATTTAATGAGTGACCATTTGAATTACTATCAGAATGACATGGGCGTATATTTGCAAGACAAAGCTGAAATATTTTTAAATCAAACACCCGAAGATACGCTTATTGCGGGAGTAGAGGTTGCGCCACTTCTTAAAGAAAAATACGGAAGACAAATTAAATCAAAAGTTGTAGTTGCAACACCTGGAGATTTTCCAAAAGGATGGAATATAAAAATTCTTGGGGTGCATAATTTGTTGAATGCAATGTGTGCCATAGAGGGGGCGCGAGCGCTTGGGATTGATGAAGAAATAATTAAAGAGTCAGTTTCTAAGTTTACGTCTGTTCCAGGAAGACTGGAGTCAATAAGGACAATTAATGGAATTGCTATTTATAACGACACCACCTCAACAACACCTGAAGCAACGCTCGCCGCATTTCGAGCTATTCCAGGTTCTCGCGCGATTCTCATTATGGGAGGCGCAGATAAAGGGCTCGATATGAAAGAACTTGCGCGTCTTATTCCTACATACGCTAAAAAGGTCGTATTTTTAGCGGGTACAGGAACGCAAAAGTTTTTGGAGTTAGA
>SCVI01000129.1 GCA_004296925.1 Patescibacteria group bacterium
ATGGCGGCGACCGGCAATCCGGCTCCTGCGCCAGACGCTGGCGGCGAGCCGATCTACGGCGAAGCTGCCGACAACGGTGGCGTCACCGACGATTCCCCGGACAGCGCGATCTACGACAACACCATCGAATCCCCGCCCGGCCCGGCCATCGCTCCGGGCGGCTGACACGCCCTCCTCCCTTGCACGTTTGCCTGCAACGTCTATCACGACAGGCAAATCGCGATCGGGGGATCACATGACGCAATCATTCGGGCAAGGCACGACGGTCTACGTGCTCAATGGCCCCAACCTCAACCTGCTTGGCCTGCGTGAGCCCGATATCTACGGGTCGCACACGCTGGATGACATTGCAGGGATGCTTGAAGATCGCGGCCGCGAACTGGGGCTTGAGATCGACATGCGCCAGTCCAACCATGAAGGCCATCTGGTCGACTGGCTGCACGAGGCGCAGGCAGAGGGCGTGAAGGCTGTCCTGCTCAACGCTGGTGCCTATACCCACACCTCAGTCGCGATCCACGATGCAATCAAGTCGATCAAGGTTCCGGTGATCGAGGTCCACCTGTCCAATCCGCACAAGCGCGAGGACTTCCGCCACAAGTCCTATGTCGGCATGGCGGCGCTCGGCACGGTATGCGGATTTGGCGCGAACAGCTATCTCGTCGCGCTGGACGCCGTTTCGCGGCTTTAGGACGCGCGTTTTTCCACCTTCAAGGGCCTGCGCCCCTTGCCAGCCGGACATCTTGGGGGCATGGCGCGCGGTCTGAATTCATACCCCACGAGGAAATTCCAATGGGTCACGAACGCGGCGACAAGGCCGACAACATGGCAGTTGACAGCAAGCTGGTGCGCGAACTGGCAGAGCTTCTTGCCGAAACCGGGCTTTCCGAAATCGAAGTCGAGGATGGCGAGCGCAAGATCCGCGTCGCCCGCCAGATCACCGCAGCGCCCGTGGCGCAAGTCTCGGTCCCGGCACCTGCCGCCGCTGCTCCCGCTCCGGTTGCTGCTCCAGCTGCAGCCCCGGCTGCCGCACCTGCAGACGACAACGCCAACGCGCTCAAGTCGCCGATGGTCGGCACCTGCTATCTCGCCGCCGAGCCGGGCGCCGCGAACTTCGTCACCGTCGGCCAGACGGTCAAGGCGGGCGATACCGTCCTGATCATCGAGGCGATGAAGGTCATGAACCCG
>SCVI01000069.1 GCA_004296925.1 Patescibacteria group bacterium
GACAAATCCGCGCGCTTCGGCGCGCCCATCCCGTCCCAATTCGTCGCTACGCGACGGACTGTTTTTCCACTTTCTTCTTCTCGCGCGCCTTCGGCACGCTTGTTGTGTCGAGACGAAGTCTCGTTTTGTGACCCTAACGATACAGAACTCAAAACCGCTAGTTGAACATTTGAAGGCAATCAGCAATATAGCGGGAAAGTTCAAAACTCTCCAAAACAAGCCTATTTGGAGCATGGCTCAGAGCAAAGAACTCATCCCCTAATGAAGTTAAAACCTATCAGACATGCTTGATTAGTTGATTTTCTATCATTTTATACAAAAAATGACTGTAAAACAAAATGGAGGGAGAAGACTTGGAGCTGGAAGAAAGAAAGCACAGCATACTATTGCTACAGAAAAGGCTCGTGAATATTTGATAAAAGAGATAGCAAAAAATCTTGAACCAATAATTACTGCTCAAATTGAAGCAGCAAAAGGAATTTCACATATAGGAAAACAAGGAAGAATATATACTGAACTTCCAAATACAAAGGTTGGAGAATATCTACTGAACCAAGTAGCAGGTAAAGCGGCAATGAGTGTTGAAGTACAAGGAAAAGAAGAACAGCCATTTATTATCGTAATAGACACTTAAGCCATTTAAGGCTTCTATATCTATTGAAAGTGTTCTACAGCAATACTTAGAGGGGGGCTCATATCACGGATACCTTTAGGAAGATGCATATTTACAAAATTAGTCACGTTTGTTGCTTTCCGTTTTCTCCCAGCTTTATTGATATGAATTACAGGATTTCGTTTTATTGCTGTTGTATTGCTATGAAAATTAATTACTAAAATATTCGGATTTGATTTAAGCTCTGCAAGCTCTTTTTCACTTATGCTGCTCAATGGTACATCCTTTAGGATTAGCAACTGCTTGGTAGAACCCGTTGCATACAGCAGTCCATTTGGCTTATTGGCAAATTTTGTATCCCAACTTTTTATTACGAATGTGGAAGTAGAAGTATTATCTAAAGCTGTTTTTTTTGTAGAAATATCTTTTTCATCCAAAGCAACCTCTACTGCCCTCTGAAATACCTCAAACATCTTAAGGTTTACCTTCGCCACAATGTCTCCTATTTCACGTGCTGCTTCTCTCGTTTGCTCTGCTGTCGCATATAGACGCTCCTCTGGCTTGCTCAAATATTCATACAGTTCAAGGTGTTTGGTGTATACACTATGAAGATTTATACCGGAAAGATTTTCTCCATCTCTCTCGGAAGTAATCTCTTCATAATCATCAAGAAAAGAATTATCCTCAAATTTAGTGGGGAGGTCATCCAAATCGTTAGCAGTACGAATTAGCTGTTTCATTCCTTTTATAAATGTCTCATCTTCGGGAAAAAGTTGGTCAAATTTCTCTAATTCTCGATGCTGTCCTGTCCAAGAGTATCGTTCTAGTTGATCGGCTGAAATATCTAGCTTTTCACTTGGTGTTAAATCTTCTCCTTGAAGCACTCCCATTCTTGAAAGAAGTAGAACCAAATTCCTTACATGCTCAGAGTCATTAAGATTAATTGTAAACTCTCGTTTTATGTTGTTGTTTGCAAAGGCAAAAACTTCTGCTTGAAGATGCGAATTAGCTTGCCAAAAGAATTTTGGAATTTTTGAGTAGTATTTATAAAATCGATCAATATAATCATAAATTTTAGCTGCATCAGTATAGTGTTTATCAATTTTCTTAAGAGTTTCTGTATCTATATATTGTTTTCCCTCTGCATCAAATTCTGATAAGTCATTAAGTAAGTTCTTCAGGGTAAAGAAATCATTTGCGGATTTAAAGAGAAGAAATTTCTTTAGTTCTCCAGATTCTTCATTCTCTTGCTCTATTGTAAGAACTTTGTCCAAGTATAGATTCATCTCCTCGCTTGTTGGGGTAGGGAGATAATATACATGGGTAAAAAGCGTAGGGTATTTACTCTCAATACGGCTTTGTTGTGTAAAAGCGTATGCTTTTTGATTACAAATAAAAATAAAATGTGCAAATGACCGTCCAAAAAGATTTTTGTATTCTTTAATTGCATCTAGAGCTTCTTCGGCTTCATCTTTATCAAGCTCGTCAATTATAAAGACAATTTTCTTTCCATCTCTTTTACTTTCTAGCCATTGTTCAAACTTGGTTTCTAAATATTCTGGTGAATCATCAATACTATAACTGTCTTGGTTTTTAAAAGTGTTTTCAAAAATCTTCTCCCAGCTCCATTCAAATTTAAATCCAAGAGAAAAAGGTAAAGATAATACTCCGATTAGTCCTAGTAATTTAAGCCAAATACTTTCAAAAAATATACCCAATGTTCCAAATAATATGCCACCTATGACAAGACCAAGGCGTGCAAAGTTCCCTTCAATATTCTGAGTGAATTGGGCAAGAATATTTTTCTTCGTTTTGTTGCTTGAAGCATTTAATAGCTCACTTGATTTTTTAAATTGCCCTATACTTTGATAATAGAGCTTTTCTATATCAACGTCTTTTGCGAACTGTTCTGTTAAAAAGCTCGCTCTGATAAGGGAGGTTAAAAACGCCTTCCCGATTAAATCCTTTTCCTTCGATGCATCACGCAATGTGTGTCCTACATTTACAAAAATAGGAATGATTTCATTACGAATTTCTGAAAGAGCTCTATGAACAAAAGTAGTTTTCCCAACACCTCTTACCGCAGATACCAAAATTGTACTGGAAGTATTATTGGATATGGCATGCTTTAAGCTATTGACTTCCTTAACTCTACCTATAAAAACATGCTCATTTCTGTCTTTGCCGAAACCAAATTGTTCTGACCAATGGTCTCGAAAATAGAGTTTCATATTGCCTAACAATATGCCCTTAAAAGGGAACCTGCAAGGCGATTATTGCTTATTTTAACTACTCAGACAGTTTTGGTATTCATCATTCAGCAAGACATTTATTTTATCTATTGCTTGTTGTTTGCTCGCCTCAATTTCTTTCTTTTGATTTCCCCAAAAAGCCTGTTGGTTATTGTAGGCTTCATTCGCTAGTTGCGACGCATTGTAATTATATTGTGAGGTGAGATTAGCTTTTTGAACACCAGTCATCATGGGATCTATGGCAGATATCTGAATACTCGCATTACTGTAAATCTTGCTTACTGCATCGTTGTATTGTTGTTGTAGAGCAGCAAATACTTCTTGAAGCTTTTTATCTACAGTTGCGTTAAGTTTTTGAATGGAACTATCGTAGGAAGTTTGTTTATCCGCTTTACATTTTTCAATCTTTAAATTTATACTTTCTTGAATACTTATTACTGGTTCAGCAACTTTTGCTTCTTGTTGAGGAATCTTTTTTGTTGATTTAGAAACATCCCCAACCTGTTTCTTTTCTTCCTCGATTGGAGCAGCACTTTCTGATTGAGGAGTTGATATTTGTTCTGCCTGTTGTGATTTTTGTTTCTCGTCAAAATACTTAATCCCGAAATATCCGGCTGTAGCTGTTGTACAGAGAAGGGCTACTATACCTATCAAAAGAGGTATTTGTATGAATCCTTTTTTCATATGCATTAGTCCAGTTAATGCTTTTTGATAAATTTGATAATGACCAACACAAAACCCGCCACTAAGCTGGGAGGCTTGCGCCTCTGTCAGGGTTTCCCCTGACAACACTGGACATGCCCAAACCTAATGACGGGGTCTGTATGTCCAGTGCTTTGCTGCCATGCCTAGAGTTTTAAGGCTCTAAGTTTAGGCATCGGGATATTCTGTTGTCCTAGGTAGTTTACCTCTCTTTCCCTAGCTCTGAAAATGCAACGTGTATATTGACTCATCGATTTTTATTGTCTTATATGGTTTTTCAATATTATTGAAAACACAAAGTTGATTTCTATTTCAGCTTGCAAATAAAGAGTAGAAAAAGAATCAAAAAAGGGAAAAGTACAAATGGATTTAGCCTTTTAAAAAAGCATTTTGTAAAAACAGAAAAAATGTCTTGCAACTTCCTTTCGTTTGATTATGATTTTCTTAGATTAGCCGTCGGGTTAATCCAACATCAAGCACTTTTTGACACCATCGGGAAAAATAAAGTACCGACGCATATAGCCTCCACTGCTGAAGTCGCATAACACTTCACAGAGTGTGAGAAAAAATCCATACAGTGAGCAACCCTCACTGACTAGAGAAAGCTAATGCCTTGAAGTGATTACATCTCGGCTCCCTAATTGATGAGGGGGTCTGTAATCACTCCATAGGCATTGGCTATTTTTTATAGTCACTGCCTAGGACTGTAAACACATGCTGTTTACTCCTGAGGATCGTAGAAGGATAAAAAGAATCCTCCTACGCAAGCAAAGTTCTTCTAAGGAAGAACTTGAAGCGCTAGTTGATAGTTTGTTGAATCTGGCTATGGCACTCAACAAACCATGCATTAGATGTGGGGGAAATGGTCCAAAACAGCCATTTGCCCAAGAAAAATAGCCTGAGGTGGTGGAAAGGATGTGTCAGATAGGTTTTTAGGTTTAGAAACCATTTTTCACATCCTCCTACCTCTTAGCCTTTTTAGTTAGATTTTGCGCTCCCAACTTTAAGAGGGAGAATTAACTTACACTGGACTATGAAAAAATTAACTGTTCTTAATCGCCCTAAAACAGCAATCATTTACACAAGGGTATCTTCCGATGAACAGGTGCAAGGGTATAGCCTTGATGACCAAGAAAGAATTTGCAAAGATTATTGCAAACGCAATAAGCTTGAACCCTTAAAGGTATTTAGGGAAGAAGGTGAATCGGCAAAATCTCTTGATCGGACGCAGATGACATTAATGATGGAATATTGCATGCGCAATGTAGGAAAGGTCGGCTTTATTGTCGTGTACAGAACAGACAGGTTCTCTCGCAACGCCACAGACCATATCGTTCAAAGAAAGGCGTTCAGAGATTATGGTGTTGAATTAAGATCGGCTGTTGAGCCAATTGATGAGACTTCGCATGGAAAATTCTTTGAACACATGCTCGCTGGTCTGAATAATCTTGATAACGACATGAGGACGGAAAGAACTGTCACGGGGATGCGTTCCAAGGCTCTTGATGGTTATTGGTCTTGGGGCGCTCCTTGGGGGTATAGAAATATAACTGATGTGACAGGAAGGCGTGTCATTGAACCACATCCTCAAAGAGCACCGATTGTGAAATTTCTCTTTGAGGAATATTCAAGAGGAACCAGAACATTCCGTGAACTTGCAGCAGAAGTTAATGAAATGGGAGACCTGCGTAGCAAGCATGGCTTAAAGATGAGTCATCAGTTAGTGCAAAAAATTCTTACCAACCCAATTCATTGCGGAAAAATTGATGTTCCAACTTGGGGAATAGCTACTGAAGGAAAGCATGAGCCTATTGTTTCAGTTGAACTCTTTGAGGAAGTTCAAAATGTTATGCGAGGTGGCAACTCAAGAACGCAACCGCGAAATATAAATAACCCTGATTTTCCACTCAGAGGAGTTGAATGTTTGTGCGGTACCCATATCTCCGGAGGATATGTAACAGGTCGGAGTAAGCGTTATGGATATTACGGTTGTACAAATACAAAGTGTCCCTACAAAAAAGCAATACCAAAGCAAAAACTAGAAGATAGCTTCACCGAGTTTCTACAGAGATACACGCCAGAAACCAATCTAATGGAGGCTCTTGCGGAAGCTCTAAAGATTGTTCATAGGAAGCAGAAAAGGCAGAATACCCAACAGACACAAAAGCTTAAACAGAAAATTGAGAAACTAGAAAGGGAGCTAGAGGATTTGCTACAACTGCGGCTTGAGCAAACTATAGACAACAGAGATTTTCTTGTTGAAACAGACAAGAGAAAGATTCTGAAGAGAGAAATAGAGGTTGCCTTACAGAATCTGCAGACAAGCAATGCCGATGAAGAGTCAGCAATAGATTTCGGCATCAAGCTCATTGAGCAACTGCCACTTCTCTGGAAAGAACTAGAGCCAGCTGAACTGAGGCTCTTGAGAAACTCTCTCTTTCCTAAAAACATTCAATACACCGATGCTGGTTTTAAAACCGCTGAATTATCACCAATTTACAAGGTAAAAGCCGCATCTGGAACAGATGAAAATCGTTTGGTGACCCCACGGGGAATCGAACCCCGGTTCCAAGCTTGAAAAGCTTGTGTCCTAACCGTTAGACGATGGGGCCGAACGAAAAGGAAAATGAATGCCTCGATTCATTTTCTTTGAGAGAGGCCACGCTTAGCCGAAGGCGACTGGGGCCACATACACTTTTCGTAGCAAGTACGGTCTACCTAAAAGGAAGGCCGTGTCAAAAAATATAGCATTTTGAGCGGAAAATGCTAGAATCCAGCGAGTTCTAGAAATGGAGAGGTGGCTGAGTGGAGGAAATAAGAACTACTTCTTATTTCCTCCGATTCCGTTTCGGAAAAAACTTTCTGTCTCATTTTATGAGAAAAAGTTTAGGAGGACGAACTTGTTCGAACACTCAGCCTCCTATATCCTTAGATTTCGTCACTAGTGTGACAATGGAGAGGTGGCTGAGTGGTCGAAGGCACCACACTCGAAATGTGGCGTACGGGAAACTGTACCGAGAGTTCGAATCTCTCCCTCTCCGCACCTGATATAAAGATGCCCCGTGAGGGGTTTTCTTTATATCAGGAGGACGAGATTCGAAAACCGGAGCACGAAGGGCGAGGTCGGGCTGGCGCACTCGACGCATCGTCGCGCCGTAGGGCGTAAGTGAGAACCGGTGTCAAAATGCTTAGTGACGGGAGCCGAATCTCTCCATCTCCGCCAAAATTGAAAATCGGAATCAGAGACTAATATCGAAAAATGTTACACTAGCGAAGTGGAAATTTTTATTGCACTCGCAATCCTAGTTGCAGGTCTTGGAATCCTTATTTATGGAGCGGATACCTTGGTTAAGGGTGCATCATCTCTCGCATCAAGACTCGGAGTATCTGCACTCGCTGTAGGGCTCACGGTCGTCGCTTTCGGTACCTCAACACCAGAGTTGACTGTCAACATGTATGCAGCACTCACTGGGGCTACTGACCTTGCTGTTGGAAACGTTGTCGGATCAAACGTCGCTAACATTTTGTTAATTTTGGGTATTACAGCAATTATCACTCCACTCGCTGTGAAGAGTTCAACGGTATGGAAAGAGATGCCATTCGCACTTTTGGGAGGAATTCTTTTGCTCGTATTAGGTGCGGACACACTCATTAGTGGTGCTGGTCCAGACATACTGACACGAGGTGAGGGTATTGCACTCTTGGGAGTTTTCGCAATTTTCATGTATTACGTTGTTGGTCTTGCAAAGCAAAACCCAACCGAAAACGAGGAAGACGTTCACGTGTATTCTACTTTGCGCTCCGTTGTCTATATCGTTCTAGGGCTCGCAGGGTTGATATTAGGCGGAAAGTTGTTGGTGGATCAAGCAGTATTTTTGGCCGGACTCTTTGGACTCTCTGAGACAGTTATTGGGCTCACCGTTGTTGCTGTCGGCACATCACTCCCTGAGCTCGCAACGTCAATAATTGCTGCACGTCGAGGACAACACGATATTGCGGTAGGTAACATTATTGGTTCAAACATCTTTAATATCTTTTGGATATTAGGGCTCACTGCACTTATTACGCCAATACCAACTCCAACATCTTTTGTGGCCGATATTTCGTTTGAACTCGTTGTATCCACAATACTATTCATCATTATGTTTGTTGGTCGGCGACACACCATCGACCGTTGGCAGGGGTGGGCGTTTCTTGGACTATACATTGCCTACATCACGTACCTGTTAACGTTGGCTAAATAATATCTTCAGTACAGTACACTTATTAGGTGAAAGAAACATTTGCAGTTGTTGCGGCACTTCTCGCTATTGTTGGCAACCTCCCGTACCTCATAGACATTGTGAAGGGGAGGGTAAAACCACATCCTTATACGTGGCTAGTTTGGACGATTGTTTCTTTTATTATTTTCTTTGGGCAGGTGGCTAAAGGTGCAGGTATTGGCGCACTTCCAACAGCGGCGTCTGAAATATTTACTATAATCATTTTCATTTTCTCACTGAAATACGGATTCAAAGGAATAACTAAAACCGACACAATTTTTTTGGTAGTTGCACTTCTAGGTATCATTCCGTGGATACTGACTAAGGACCCTACGCTTTCGGTGATATTTGCCGTTTCAATTGATTTAATTGCCTTTATACCAACCCTTGGTAAGACATGGCGGTATCCTAAAACCGAGACACCTATTTTATACAGCATGAATGTTCTGCGTCATATTTTGGCTCTTTTCTCACTCCAGGCATATAACATAGCTACTACGCTTCATTCGATAGCAATGATTATCGTAAACTCTATAATGACCGTAATGATTGTATTTAAGAAAACAAAAAGACGAATATGAAGTCACTTGAAGAAGCCTTACGACATCTTAAAAAAGATGAGCAATTCAAAGTAGTTATTAAAAACTACCCTGCGCCAGTGTTTAAGAAGACACGTAACGTATACGGGGCGCTGATTCGATCAATCGTGTATCAGCAACTCTCTGGTAAAGTGGCTGGGACTATTTTGAAAAGGTTTCTTGATTTGTTTGAAGGCCCAAGCTACCCAAAGCCAGAGGAACTATTAAAAGTGAATACTGCAACATTAAGGGAAGTGGGGCTCTCTGGACAAAAGGTATCGTACATACAAGATTTATCTACAAAATTTTTGGATGGCACCATTCAACCAAAAAAATTCAAAGGAATGAGTGACGAAGAAATACGTGAACATTTAATAGCCATAAAGGGAATTGGGCGATGGAGTGCTGATATGTTTTTAATGTCTTCGCTCCACAGACCTGATGTATTACCTACAGGAGACTTAGGAATACAAAAAGGTTTTAAGAAATTATTTGCACTAAAAACACTGCCAAGTGTTACGCAAATGGAGCGCCTCGCTAAGCCATGGCAGCCCTATAGAACTGTCGCGTCTATGTATCTTTGGCGAATTGCGGATGAGGATAAATAGATAGTGGCTATGTTCCTTCTTGCCAGCTTGAGAGGTAGTGTTTCTGCTCTTCAGTAAGAGTATCTACTTGAATACCCATTGAGGCTAGTTTTAGGTTTGCTACACGGTTTTCAATTGCTTCGTCAATTTCGTACACACCAGGCTTTAGTGAATCTTTATGTTCAACTACCCATGAAGAAGCGAGTGCTTGTGTTGCAAAACTCATGTCCATTACAGACGCAGGGTGTCCTTCTGCAGCAGCGAGATTAACTAAACGTCCTTCACCTATAACGTAAAGTCTTTTGCCGTTTAAAAGAAATTCATCCACGTGTTTTCGAACATCTTTTGTCACCCTCTCAGCCATTTGTTCAAGTGCTTTAAGATTTATTTCAACGTCGAAGTGACCTGAGTTACAAAGGATTGCTCCGTCTTTCATTAATGGGAAATGCGCCTTATCAATAACATTGATATCGCCAGTCAAGGTGCAGAAAATATCACCAATCAACGCAGCGTCTTTCATTGGCATAACTTCAAAGCCATCCATCACTGCCTCCAATGCCTTAATAGAATCCACTTCGGTAACAATGGTACGAGCTCCCATACCACGAGCACGCATCGCAAATCCTCGGCCACACCAGCCGTACCCACCAACCACAACCACCTTGCCTGCAATGAGTGAGTCTGTTGCGCGTATAATTCCGTCGAGTGTTGATTGTCCTGTACCGTATCGGTTATCGAAAAGATTCTTGGTTTTTGCATCGTTTACTGCAACAACCGGGATTTTTAAGGCGCCATCTTTTGCCATGGCACGAAGTCGTATAACACCAGTAGTAGTTTCTTCCATGCTTCCCATAATTTGAGACGTAAGTTCGGGATGCTTTTGATGTATGACCGTAATGAGGTCAGCGCCATCGTCCATAGTGATAACTGGTTTATGAGCGATAGCCGATTCGATGTGTGAAAAAAAAGTTTCTTTGCTTTCGCCTCGGATTGCGTAGACTTGTATACCGTAATCTTGTACCAAGCTCGCCGCAACATCGTCTTGAGTAGAGAGGGGATTTGATGCAACCAAAAGAACGTTACCGCCACCTGCTTTTAGGGTTCGCATTAAGTTTGCGGTTTCTGCGGTCACATGAAGACACGCTGAAAAATTCATATCTTTAAATGGGAGTGTTTTTTCAAATTGTGCACGCACGTCGCGCAACACTGGCATATCTCTCTCAGCCCATTCAATTCGCTTCTTTCCTTGAGGTGCAAGGCTAATGTCTTTAATATCGTAATTCATGTTTTATGCAGGTAATGCTTGATTAAATGTTGTTAAGAATCTCTCTCGAAGTGCCTCTAAAGTAAAACTGTGCGTCTGCGTCCCTGATTGCTCAATTGTGTAACATGCTACGAGATTTGCAAATTTGGCAATTATTTCATGTCCCCACCCTTTATTTAGAGCATATACAAATCCTGCACGATATGCGTCGCCTGCGCCTGTAGGGTCTTTTATGGTGACTTTTATACCCGGAGCCGTTATTACGCCTGTCTGTGTATGAATCTCAGAGCCATTTTCGCCGAGAGTCGTAACGAGCATTTTAGTTTTTGTAACAAGAGTTTTCAAATCCCACCCAGTTTTCTTGAGAATGAGTTCACGTTCGTATTCGTTTGAGATACATACTTCTGAGCCTTCAATGCCTTCTGCGATCACATCGCCACTCAAGTGGGCGAGTTGTTGCCCGGGGTCAAACATATAAGGGACATTTAGCTCCTTGCAGTACTTTGGCAAGGTCGCCATATCAGTGGGATTGCCTGGAGCGATTATTACGAACGAGGTTTCTGGTTCAATCTTTAGAGTGGCAAGAGGGTATGGAGAGAGCATTGCTCCCGCATAGAATGTTGTTATTTGATTTTCTTTTTGATCGGTAACAATCGATGCAAATGCAGTGCGCCTCGAATCATCAATTACAATCAAATCAGTTCCAACACCATGCTCACTCAGCCATTTTTGGTAGTTCAAAAAATCGTTCCCCGCGGTTGCAAAAATTGAAACATTTTCACCGAGGAGCCCGAGGGTATATGCAATGTTTCCCGCAGTACCTCCGAACGATTCGTTTAAAGATTCAACATAAAAACTTACATTAAGATCGTGAATTTTTTCTGGAAGAATTTCATTAGAAAATTTTCCCTCAAACTTTGAGATACGGTCGTATGCGAGAGATCCAGAAACGTATGTATGCATGTGATTTAGCGAAATTGTGTGAATTAGCAAATTCATGTCGGGCACTGTCGATCAAAGCCCGACCAACGTCCTTTGAAGCGCGACGAAGTTTATTTTAGTGTACAACGAGCATTATAAAAATAAAATTAAATAACTATCGAGCTTTCAACTGCACATATATGTCTTCGAGTGCTTTCACTGCATCTCCCGCAGCAATATTATTCTGATGGTAAAGACCATTAGTACAATCTCCAGCAGCCCAAATTCCTTTTTTCGATGTTGCTTGTGTTTGTTTGTCGACAACAATTTTTTTGAATGAATCTAGTTCAACCAATCCTTCGGCAAAGTGGGTAGACGCAACCATACCAATTTCAACAAAAATTCCTGAGACCGCAAGCGACGTTTCAGCTCCTGTTTTTAAGTCTTTATATCGAAGACCGCTTACAAATTTATCTCCCATAACCTCGACAGTTTCAGCATTAGTGACACCTTTCATATTTTGATGAGAAAGAACTTTTTCAACCGTAATAGGATCAGCGGCAAATGTTTCGCTTCGATGTAACAATGTAACGCTCTTTGTGTATGCTAAAAGTTGCGCAGCAGTTTCAAATCCCGCATTACCGCCTCCAATTACCACTACATCCATATCTGAAAACAATGGACCATCACACGATGCGCAATACGTAAGACCTTTCTGATCAAATTCTAGAGCTCCAGGGACATCTAATTTTCTTCTGTTCCCACCTGAAGTTATGAGTACAGTTTTTGCTTCGAATTTCTTACCATTTTTTGTTTCAACAATAAACGCTTCGCCTGATTCAGAAATTTTTTCTACAAGGGATCCCTTCTCGATATCAACAACGTCTCCTGCGTACGCTCTGACGTGCGCTTCTAAATTTTTTGCTAACTCTTCACCAGAAATTGATATTGTGCCTATCCAATTTTGAATGTCAGTTGATACGACGCTTTGACCGCCAAATGATTCTGTGATGAGGACTGTCTTGAGTAGTTTACGAGCTGCGTACACAGCTGCTGCCGTGCCTCCTGGGCCTCCTCCAATGATTGCTACGTCGTACATGCGATTTTGCGAAATCGTATCGCGTCTACTTCCATTAGGACGCGATATCAGACCTCAATTTTAGTGTAAGCGATAAGTAAAAATGAGCGAGTTGCCCCGCTTGTTTACTATACCGTGATTCCACCTAAAAATCGAAATAATGTATCGCAATTTTAGGGCACTTGTAGGTAGCATGCCGCATAGAACATAAAACACGAAGGTCTAGTATAAATATGCTATAGCATATTTATACTAGACCGTAGGTGTCTAGGATGTACATTCTGCTACGGATACAATTGGTAGCACATTCGCACTATTCTTTGCTTTATTTCACTAGATCAAGACTTTGAAAAGATACAAAAAACGCATCATTTATGATGCGTTTTTATAAAGATATTTATTTCTTGTTTCTGCGAAGAAATGCAGGAACAGCCGTCCATTCATCATCTTCTTCTGGTGGTTTTGGAGTAAGCTCTTCTCGTTTGATTGGCGCTACCGCTTCTTCGTCGAGCGCTCGGGGGATCGGACTGTATGTTTTTGCGACAGGTTCCTCCTCTTTTTTCTCTTTCTTTGCTCCTATTTGAAACAATGGCTGTCCGCGATCAGTGATGCCTTCCTCAGGGAATCCAGTAGCAATGACAGTTACACGTACCTCACCTTTCTTCAAACGCTCATCTCGCGAAGTTCCAAAAATAACCTTCGCGTTCTTGTCGATTGATTCAGTAACAATCTGAGCTGCGGTTCGTACTTCAAGAAGTCCCAAGTCTTCACCTCCTGCAATTGAAAGAAGTACTCCTTTGGCGCCATTAATTGAAATGTCGAGGAGAGGGGAGTTGATGGCAAGACGAGCTGCATCTTCAGCGCGTTTCTCACCTTGCGCAAGACCAACACCCATGAGTGCCGAGCCAGCATCTGACATGATTGCTTTAATGTCGGCGAAGTCGAGATTGATGTTACCAGGCGTGGTAATGAGATCAGAAACACCCTCAACTGCCTGTCGTAACACTTCATCACAAAGCGCGAATGCGCTTTTAACGGTGGTGTTCTGATCTACTACAGCAAGAAGGCGATCGTTCGGTATAACGATAAGTGCGTCTACTTCTTTGCGTAATTCTTCTAGACCTTGTTCTGCAAGGCGCATGCGTTGCTGTCCTTCAAAAGAAAATGGTTTCGTGACAACGGCAACGGTGAGTGCGCCGCTTTCTTTTGCAATTTTTGCAATGACAGGTGCAGCACCTGTGCAAGTACCGCCACCCATACCTCCAGCAATAAACACCATGTCAGAACCACGAAGAGAGTCTTGTATCTCAGATTGTGTTTCTTCAGCTGCACGTTGACCAACTGCTGGATTCATTCCAGCACCAAGTCCTCGGGTTAAATTTTTTCCGATGTGAATCTTAGTTTTTGCAGAAGATTGTTGTAAGTCTTGTGCGTCAGTGTTTACTACTATGAAATCTACCCCTTTTACTTTCGAAACAACCATGTGGTTGATAGCGTTCTTACCGGAACCGCCGATACCGATGACTCGAATACGAGCCGAAGTCTGCAAATCTGTGTTTATCTGAGGCATGATTTTAAAGTTATTCTAGTCGTCCCATAATAGAGAAAATGCACGGCCGTGGCAATGTTTGACTTTTAACTACTATGTATTGTATTAAAACGAGGTTTTTCAAGTATTTAAAGTCGCGTCGGTTTTTTTATGGCAGGAATTGTCTCAAAAATCCCAACACAGAACGCCCCATATCTTTTATTGCAATTCCAGCAGCGGGACGCGCAAAACTATCTCCAGTGAGACCCCATACAGTAAGCCCGTATGCAACTGCCCATGTTGAATCTTTAATTTTTGCATCCGACGCAACATTGAGTGATGCAACTTTTGAATGAAGTTTTAATGCACTCTCTGCAATTTCTTTAATAGGACCAATACCAGAACCTCCACCAGAAAGAATAATTCCAGCAGGAAGCAAACGGTCCTTTCCTAGTTTTTTTAGATGTCCTTCAACGAGTTCAAAAATATCAGTGAGTCGCGCTGCCAAAATATCATCAAATTTTTTCTTTGAATATGAAGCGTTAGTTATTGCTCCAAGTTTTAATTGCTCCGCTTCTTCAAGTGAAATACGAAGTCCGAGTGCAATGTCTTTTGTGATATCCATCGATCCGATTCGGAACACTTTGAGAGATATTGGCATCCCGTTATCAAAAACCACAATTGATACTGTTTCTGCGCCAATATTTGTGAGCACGCAGCCGGCTTTTTTCTCTGCATTTGAAAGTGTAATGATGGAACCTGCAAGTGGTGATGCCATAGTATCCGCTACAGCAATCTCTGCGCCCTCTACAGCCTCTATAAGATCGTTCACGTGCTGCTCAAGACACGTAATGAATAGTGTCTCAACAGTGAGCTTCGTGCCATGCATTCCTTGAGGGCGACCCAAGACTTCAATTCCATCAATAGAGAAGGTGAGAGGAATTGTGTGTAAAATTTTTCGATTTACTAGTTTCCCAGACACATTAGTTCTCGAAACTTCGATAGCTTTTTCAATATCAAAATCTGTTACTTCAGCATCCGCTTTTGCAATAATTGCGTCACCTTTACCACGCACTTCATCTAATCCAATTCCTCCTATAGAAAGGAAAGCGGTTCTGATTTTTACTCCAGCGGTTTGTTCGGCCTGTGAAGCAGCGAATCGAACCGATCGAGCTACATCATCAATATTTACAATGTACCCATGACGCAAACCTTTTGACTCTGCGTATCCTGTTCCGATAATTTTTGGAAATTGAGATGTTCTATCTGCGAACTCGCGCGCAATGACAACACGCACCTGATAGGTGCCGATATCAATGCCAACCGCGATTCGAGATGCCATGTAATTGAAGACAAGGCATCTAGCTTCCTACGAAGGTGTAGGGAACTTGAGTGCCAAACAGTATTTACGTTCTAACATTTCCATTGTACGGCCATGATTCCTTCCCTCCAAGTGCAACATGCCGTGGATAACAAGGAAGTTGAGGTAGTCTGAGGTCGTCATGTTGAATGTTTTTGCTTTCTTTTTTACATCTTGCATGCAAAGAAAAATCTCACCATTTGTTTTTGAAAGAGGAAAGGCAAGAATGTCAGTTGAAGAATTTTTATGTCGGTAGGTGTTGTTTAACGTATGCATCTTTCGTGGAGGAATGAAGACAACAGACAGATCATACTTTTCTCCAAGTACTAGATTTTTAATACGATTAAAAGACACCTTTGGTGTAGGGTGTGTGGCGGTATTGGTAACGCTTACGTTCATTATCTTCGGCTTCCTCGAGAGGTGCGAGGTTCTAGCAAACCGAGACGCTCAAGCTCTGCATTTTTCTCTCGTTTTGATACGCGACGAAGTGCGGCTTGTTTTCGCTTTGATTGTGAAACATTTCGCTGGTAGTAGCGGTTATCCTTTACACGACGAATGATACCCGAACCAAGTACTCGTTTTGAAAAACGGCGCACCAAGCTCATTGAGTTCTCTGTCCCTGTTTTCTCTACCGATACGTTTATTGCCATTGTTGCGCTATTTAAGCATAATCGTCACTCTAACGCAACTTCCCACCACGCATTATCCGCGTCTTCCGCGTCCTACATGACTTGCTAGTTTTTCAAACGGTACCGTTACTTGCATCTGCGTTGCAACAGAGCGCACAATGGCTGTGCCGTCGAGTGCTTCACGCTGGCCAATTATGGCAAGATACTTTGCGCCAGAACTTACCCCCATGTCTACCTGTTCCCTCAAATTGTCTGCCATGAGCGCATTACCAGTCGCAAGCTCGGTTCGCCAAAGTGATTCAAGAAGTGCAAATGCACGAAGCTTTGCAGCGTCTCCTACATGAATGACAAAACACGACGGTTCTTCCTCAGAAGCATCGAGGTCGATTCGTTTTCCAATCTCTAGACTCATCGCTACTACTGGTTCAGCTGCACTTCCGCGTGCCCGTTTCATTAATTCATCGTATCTACCACCAGACGCAATTCGTACACGTGCACCTTTTGTGTCGCTACCTTCAACCGCAAACAGAAGTTCAGATTCAGCGTTTGGTTCAGCGGAGAGACGTGGATCAAGAGTGTACTGAATACCTACCGACTCAAATAATGCCAAAGTACTCAGCATAGTTTTTCGTGAATTTTCTGAAAGGTAGTCAATCGAGCGTGGCATTTTTTCAATCGTGTTTTCAGTGTCATTACTTAGTTCGCGGTATAGTGCGTCCGGATCACTTTGAGCCATTGATTTTTTATCTTCAGGGATTACGTCAGGGTTTTTTCGGAAAAAATTTCCAAGTTCACGAGTGAAGCGTTTTCTAGACTCAGCGTCACCAACTGAGGACACGAGTACCGTAAGATTAGTGAAACCAAGGATTTCAGCAATTGAGAGTATTGTTTTTACAATAAGCGCTGGTGCTATTGCATGACGTGTCGAAAGAACCGCAAACGAGATAAGCGTATTTGATCCTTTGCGCGCAGTGCTCCATATTTGTGTCGGGTTACTTCCTTTAGTAGATGTTGTGGTATTGAGTAGCGCCATTGAAGCTGCCGCTTTCGTGTTGGTTACCGTCTGTTGATCGTTGAGTGCGCGCTTAGAAATGTTAGTAGGAGCTCCTGCGAACCCATACGCTGACGCAATGCGCGCGATGGATCCTTCAATTGATTCGTGCAGTCTTCCTTTTTCTAGTGATCGCATATGTTTGTAGTTGAGTAAATAATTATTGTGGCAGTTCGGCAATACCAGGAAATACATCAAACTTATCGGGAGGGAACATGCGGAAGAGTGCGCGACCTATAATGTCTTTTCGTGGCAAGTTACCCCACGATCGTGAGTCTGAACTCGCGTAACGGTTATCTCCCATTACAAAGTATTCGTCTGGTCCCAGTATGTACGATTTAAATTCATTTCGAGTGCGTTTAGTTTCTATATATGGCTCATCGAGAGTAATTGGTTCTTTTCCTTCTTGATGCACGATGACATGAAGACCTTGTAGTTCTATCGTTTCGTTTGGAAGCCCAATGATTCTTTTAATAAAAAACGTCGATTCGTCTTTGGGATATCGCATGATTATGACATCGCCACGTTTTGGTTCTTCAAATTGGTACGTAAGTTGATCAACAATCAAATATTCGTTGTTGTGGAAGGTTGGAATCATTGATTCTCCGCGTACAAAAAATGGTTGAGCTACAAACCAGCGAATAGGGACAACTATAAGAAGAGCAATGAGGGCGAATCGGATGTAATCTTTTACTACCGCACTTCGCGAAGGAGTCATGCATGAAATTGTACGTCTGCAGTAGCTTGTACGCAAGGTCATTTTTGTTGTGCAATGTTTTTTGTGCAATTATATTTTTTTCATATACACTTTACTAACGACTCGCTCATAAAAATTTTTGTATGCGAGTCATATAATTCAATTTTGTATGTATATCGTTGTTGGTCTTGGGAATCCTGGTGCAGAATATGAGAGAACTAGACACAACATGGGTCGTATTTCGCTTGATTGGTTTAGAAAAAAGTACGGATTTTCAGAATGGGAATTTCAGAAGAAGTTGAATGCGCATACCGCAGAAGGGAAGATAGGAAAAGTAAAAGCGCTTCTTGTTATACCTGATACGTTTATGAATAAATCAGGAAAAGCCATTGAGTCGCTCGTAAAATCAAAGAAAGCAGCTAAAGAAACTCTTGTGGTGTATGACGATTTGGATATTCCGTTCGGTTCTATGAAGTTTTCGTTCGGAAGAAGTTCTGGAGGCCACAACGGCGTAGAGTCAATTATTCGTTCTCTTAAGACAAAAGATTTTCCACGTCTTAGGGTCGGTGTCTCACCTTCAACTCCATCAGGGAAATTGAAAAAGCCTGTTGGGGAAAAAAAGGTTCTAGATTACTTACTCGGAAATTTTTCCAAAAAAGATGAAGAGGATATGAATAAGACATTGAAGAAAGTAGGAGAAGCTATTGAGGTATCGATAGGTGAGGGATATCAGATTGCGATGAATAGGTGTAATTAGTATATTTAACAGCATGTCTGGCGATCAATTGGAATATCAGCATACGAATCGTGTAATGGCAGAACTCAGAGAATGCGATCATTTTAAACTGCTAGTAGAAGAAGAAATTTCGAAAGCGCAAAGATGTCGAGATGAAGGAATATACAATTCAGAGCTGTATACTGAAATTGTTTCCGAAGCTCGAGCTCAACTAGAACATATAGCGGAACTCAGAGAGACGGTTAAAAGAAAAATGCATTAAAAAAACCTCCCCAATGGGAGGTTTTTTTTAATGCAAGGAGTGTTATTCTTTCGATTTCTTGAACGAGAGCGTCATTCGGTGCTCTTTTGGTTCAAAGAGAGAAATTTTGAATGGGTATGTTTTTCCAAGTCCAAGTGTTTCGCGAAGCTCTGCTTCAGATTCAAACTCGGATACGTGTACTAATCCTGCCACACCTTCTTCAATTGAAGCGAGCGCACCATACTTGTTGTATTTAATGATTGCCGCGTTCACCTCATCTTCTTTCTTGTATTTCTTTGATGCGGTAACCCAAGGATCTTCTTGAAGCTGTTTGAGAGAAAGTGAGATTTTTCCTTCTTTGATGTCGATAACCTTCACTTTTATTACATCGTTCACTTTTGAAAATGCACGTGGGTCTTCTACCAAGCCCCAGTCAATTTCAGAAATATGTACGAGTCCTTCAAGACCATCTTCAATACGAACAAAGATACCAAAATCAACAATTCCAGTTACCGTACCTTCTACTTCGTCACCAACCGCATAACGATCAACTAACGTATCTCGTGTGTCTTTAGCACTGCCTCTCTCTGAGAAAATAAGTTTTCCTTCACGAGGATCTGCAGTGATAATAGAAACCGCGAGGTTTGTTCCGATAAGTTTTTTCAATTCATCTAAGATGAGTTGCTTTTCACCATTTGCGACACGCGGATAGTGTTCTGGTTTCAGTTGTGAAGCAGGAAGGAAACCTTGGATGCTTTGCCAGCTAATGATAAGTCCGCCCTTGTTGGCGTCTTTAATAGGAAGTTCAAATACAGTTCCTGCAGCGATTGCACGTTCTGCATCTGACCAAATCATTGCTTGTCGAGCTTCCTTGAGAGAAAGTTCAATGTAGCCTTCCTTATTGTGCGAACCAACAACCTTTGCAGATACTGTATCGCCAAGTGCAACTTTACGAAGCACGTCACGAGCCGAGAGAAACTCCCGTCCGTAAATGATACCTGTACCAAAAGGAGGTAGGTCGATATAAATTTTTCCTGAACCAATAGAAATAACTGGTCCTTCGATCGTATCTCCTGGAACTGGCGGGTTAGCGCTTTCAGAAAGAACGCGCTCCATGGCCTCGTTTACTACTACTTCTTTTTCAATTTTTTTCTTAGACATTTAATCAGTGATCAAGATGGGTTTTGGTTAGGTTTTCAGGCCTTTCCAAGGGTTACTCCACCTCGAAGTGATAAAAAAGCCCTAAGGGCTTTATGCAAAGAATCTATCAAATACTGACCAAAAACGCAAACCTTCATTTACCTCATGGGCGTGGTATAGATTTGTTGTGGGGGAAAGATTCATGTATACACCAGAAGTGCTATCTAGAGCGGATGAATGGTTGGAAAGCAAAAAAGGAACTTTGGTGGATTTTTGTAATAGATTTAGTTTAAATTATTCTAGTTTTAGAGTTACTCGATCGCAATATCGTTTAGGGAAACGGAGCGGAAATGGTACACGACATCATATTGCTTGGAAAAATGAAGAAGAAAATATTTTACAAATGATACGAGACGGTGTGAGTGTTGCTCAAATGGCTTTGGATTACGGAATTAAAAAAACGACCATGCATCAACGGTTGGTGCATATGGGGCTTACTCCTGATATAAGAGAGGAGATGTCTCGTGGAGAGTGGGATGAGAATTGATTTAGAGACCTCTAGAGTCTAGGATTCATCGTGCTACAATCGAGCATACTTATGGTCATTCAACGGGCAGGAGGGTACTGTTTTAAAATTTCTGCAGGCGATACTATGCTTGCGGTAAATCCACCGTCTCAGAAATCAAAACACAAAGTTTCAAAATTCGGTTCAAATATTGTTCTCATTTCCGTCCCTGATATTGATTGGAACGGTGTAGAAACAGCAACGCATGGTGGTAAAGACCCATTCGTTATACAAGGACCCGGTGCGTATGAAGTTGGAGATATTACTATTACTGGGTATGCGACGCCGGCAAGTTATAACGATGTGATGTCCGATGTAGGTAATACAGTCTATGTAGTAGAGATGGATGGTATCCGGGCACTCATTTTAGGCGGCGCTTCGGTTTCAAAGCTTCCGTCTGCAGTACGAAGCGAATTAGATAATATCGGCATTGTCTTTGTTCCGGTTGGTGAGAGTGCTCTTGACGCAAAAGGAGCTCATGAGTTAGTGACAGCAATAGAGCCAAAAGTAATTATTCCGTACGCAGTTGGTAAAGATGATGCACTTAAGTCATTTTTGAAAGCAGAAGGAGGTACAGGAGCAAAGGCCGTTGATAAATTTACGGTACGTGCAAAGGAGTTAGCGGGAATGGACGGCGAAGTCGTATTGCTTGCCTAATTCATGTTTTTTGATCGAATAGAAAAACTCAGACGTGCATCAATCAAAACTCGTGAGCGTGCTCTCGCACTTTTTACTATATCTGTTGTAGCAATCGTTACGTTCGCATGGTTCGTATCATTTGTAATTGGGATAGTGACCCACTCCCCAGATGAGGTTGTTGCGGGAACAACCACATATGATCGTCTAGTTACTCCTATATATGAACAAATTACATTGTTTATACAGGACATGTTCCGCTAGGATTCGTTACGCCCGCATGATAAAATAGTAAGATATATGGCTAGAAAGAAAGGCGCGAGCCAACCGGAAGAAAGCGTAGAAAAGGCCGACACAGGCCTTCGAATCGTTTCGCGCTCTATTGTCTCTGAAATGCGTGAGTCGTATCTCGACTACGCAATGTCTGTTATCACTGCGCGTGCACTTCCTGATGTGCGTGATGGTTTGAAGCCAGTACACCGACGCATTTTGTACACCATGCATCGCATGGGTTTAACTGCTCAATCAAAACCAAGAAAGTCAGCTGCGGTTGTTGGAGATGTTCTTGGAAAGTACCATCCACATGGTGACACCGCAGTGTATGAAGCTCTCGTAAAAATGGCGCAAGAATTTACCATGCGCTACCCATTGATTATCGGGCAAGGAAACTTCGGTTCCATTGATGGCGACTCTGCTGCTGCCATGCGTTATACCGAAGCAAAAATGGCAAAACTTTCAGCTGATCTTCTTTCAGATTTGGATAAAGAGACAGTTGAGTGGCGTCCAAACTACGATGGTACACAAAGAGAGCCTGACGTATTACCTGCTGGCGTTCCCAATATTTTGTTAAACGGCACGCTTGGTATTGCTGTCGGTATGGCAACAAATATTCCACCACATAATCTTGGTGAAGTAGTTGATGCAACAGTGCACCTCATTGATAATCCTGACGCCACTACTGAAGATTTATTGCAATTCATCCAAGGACCTGACTTTCCGGTTGGTGGTATTGCATACAATGCAAAAGATATTGCGCATGCTTATGCTACTGGTCGCGGAGGTGTCGTTGTTCGTGGTAACGCCGAAATCACTGAGGATAAGAAAGGCAACAACATTATTGTCATTACTTCTATTCCGTATCGTGTTAACAAGGCAGATTTGATAGTGAATATTGCGAATCTAGTACGTGATAAAAAATTAGAAGGAGTACGCGACCTTCGTGATGAATCGACACGAGACATTCGTGTGGTGGTAGAACTGAAAAACAACGCGCAGCCACAGCAAGTATTAAATTATCTTTACAAGCACACACAGCTTGAGGATGCTTTCCACTACAACACCGTTGTGTTGGTTGATGGAGTCCCGCAAACGCTACCACTTACCGGTATATTGACTCATTTCATTGAGCATCGACGAGTAGTCATTAAGCGACGCACTGAATTTGATCTACGAAAAGCACAGGATAGAGAACATATTTTGCTTGGGCTTAAAAAAGCGCTCGATCATATTGATGAAATCATCAAGGTAATTAAGGCGGCGAAAGATGTACAAGAAGCGCACACGTCTTTGATGAAGAAATTTAAGTTTTCAGAGAGGCAAACAACCGCCATTCTTGAAATGCGCCTTCAAAAACTTGCAGGACTAGAGCGTAAGAAAATTGAAAATGAATTGAAAGAGTTGCAAGCGCTTATTGCAGAACTTGAAGCGATTCTTGCATCTGCCAAAAAGATTATGGCTGTCGCGAAGAAAGAATTAATGGAGCTTCGCGAAAAATATGCCGATGAAAGAAGAACAAAAATTGTGAAGGGAGGTGTGAAAAATATGTCTGTCGAAGACTTAATTCCAGATGAAGCATCAATGCTCACACTTACTTCGACTGGTTACGTAAAGCGTACGAATCCAACTGAGTACAAAAAACAAAATCGTGGAGGTGTCGGAGTGATTGATCTCAACACAAAAGAGGAAGATTTCGTGACACGTTTCTTAGAAGGTTCAACACATGATTCAGTACTCTTCTTCTCTGATAGAGGGAAAGTTTATAGAACACGAATGTATGAAGTTCCTGAAGGAAGGCGAGCCACGAAAGGTAAATCGATTATGAACGTACTTCCTCTAACTACCGAAGAGCGCATTACATCGATCGTCACAGTACCAAAAAATGTTGCCACCTCTTCCTTTATGCTTATTACAAAAAAAGGCGTTGCAAAGCGAGTGAAAGCGGATCAGTTTGAAGACGTGCGACGCTCAGGAATTATTGCTATGTCGCTTTCAGCAGGAGATAGCCTCATTGCAGTGCTTCCTGTTACCAAAGGCGATAGTGTGATGCTGGTAACCTCGGGAGGACAAGCAATTCGGTTTAAAGAATCAGACATTCGAGAGATGGGACGAACCGCTGCAGGCGTTCGAGGTATGAAGCTTTCCGGTAAGGACTCTATTATTGGTGCGGATGTAATACGAAATGAAAAGGAATCAGAAATATTAGTACTCGCCGACATGGGCTTTGGAAAGAGAACTCCTGCTAAGGAATATAAAATACAAAAAAGAGGCGGTTCGGGTATTAAAACTGGTAAGGTGACACCAAAAACAGGTTCTTTAATTGCAGCGCGTGTAGTGGATCCTTCAATGAGTGAAATTATTGTTGCTTCAAAGAATGGTCAAGTTATCCGTACAGAATTAAGCCAAGTACCAACACTCTCACGTGCAACACAAGGTGTTCGCGTTATGAAGTTGCGTGAAGGTGACCGCATCGCTGCGTTCACTGCTTTTTAGAACTTTCTAAGAAAGATGCGGTGTGTGAGTGAGTGCCGGTGACAGAAAGGAACCGAGCTATACTGTGTAGATGTTCCTCGACCCAAAAAAAATAATTCGTCATGCTCCTGTTAAGGCCTCACATCGTGTAGGAGATTTCGGTACAGGAGCGGGGCATTATGCACACATATTAGGCGAAAGACTCGGTGCTGAAGGTTCAGTGTATGCATTTGATGCTTTTACGCCTCATCTTGATGCACTTCGTAGAGCGTGGAGTGCACAAGCGCAACTGTACGCAATAGAATCAGATTTAAATACTCACATTCCAATTCGTAATAATCTTCTACACACCGCTGTGGTTGCAAATGTACTCCATCAAATAGAGAAAAAGGGTCGCTTCATTTCTGAATTAGAGAGAGTTATGGAGCCGGGAGGATCGGTGCTTGTAGTGGATTGGGTTTCATCATTTAAAAATATGGGACCACCTAAAGAAGTGGTATTGGCTCCAAGCGAAACGGTACGCATGTTCCGTTCTTTCGGATTCTCTGTTGGTGACATGCTTCCTGCAGGAACACATCACTTCGCATTTCTAGCAGTTGCTCCAAAAGAAACTATTTAACACTGTTGGTATGTTTGTAAATGATGCAGTTGAGCAGGATATACTAAATATATGAAACTTTTTAACGTTATCGTCGTTGGGGTTTTTATTGCACTCGCCGTTGTTTCGGTTTTTATTTTTGCAACGTACACCTCATTTCAGAAAAATGCAGTAGGACCGGTGGTTATTTGGGGATCTTTTCCTCATTCTATGTTTGAAAGTGTGATGGCAGAACTCTCTGCAAACAATAATACATACGAACAGGTGACGTATCGCAACATATCTAAAGACCAATTTATTCCAAGTTTGGTGCAAGCCATTGCCTCAGGCACAGGACCCGACCTCGTCATTTTCCCCGCTGAAAATTTAGTGCATGAAGGAGATAAATTGCAATCAATTTCGTATCAAGCAATGAGTCGTAGAGATTTTCAGAACACTTTTGTTGAAGCGGGAGAGATTTTTCTTGAATCGGATGGAATAAAAGCACTTCCGTTTAGTATTGATCCTTTAGTGATGTATTGGAATAGAGGTCTTTTCTCTGTTGGGGCTATTGCAGAAGCGCCCCGGTACTGGGATCAAATCGCTGACATAACAGCAAAACTCACTCGAGCTGAGAAAAATGGAACATTGACCCAAAGCGCAGTTGCCTTTGGTACATGGGATAACGTTGATCATGCAAAGGAAATATTTCTTACGCTCTCTCGTCAGCTTGGGAATCCGATAATGGTTGTGTCTTCTAATGGAGAATATGAATCTATTCTTGGAGGTGTTCAAACTGGCACTGTAAATCCTGCAGATTCGGCGCTTCGTTTCTACACAGATTTTTCTGATCCTGTGAAGCCTGTGTATTCATGGAATCGCTCACAACCAACCGCAAGAAGCTCTTTTATTGCTGGAAAACTAGGTATTTATTTTGGTAGAGCTTCAGAACTGTACGGCATTCGACAAGCAAATCCGAATCTCAATTTTGACGTCGCTCCTATGCCATCTATTCGTGGCGGGGGTTCTGCTGTTTATGCTGAGGTTACAGGGCTTGCGATACCCCGCGGAAGTAAAAATCCACAAGGCGCACTTGCAGTCGCGCAAGCGTTCACGAGTAAGTCGATACAACCGCAAATTACCAATTCTCTTTTTCTCCCCTCGGTTCGTAGAGATTCGTTTGTGGGAAATCCAAACGATCCTTACGTAGCAATGTTCCAGCAGTCTGCACTTCTTTCGTTCGCGTTTCTTGACCCCGATCCAATGTCCTCCGATTCTATTTTTAAGCGCATGGTTGAGAATGTATTTTCTGGAAAATTACAGGTCAGCGAGGCCACAAGAAACGCAAGTGCAGAGTTGCAAGCACTTATTGGAGTGCGATAATAGAACGTATGTTGTCAACCACTTTAAAATTTACGAGAAAGATTTTACCTGGACTCTTATCATTAGTCATACTTGCAATTCCGCTCACTGCGTTTGGTGCTTGTGCAGGAAATCAACTTTGTAATCCGCTCGGTTACTCAACGCTCACAGAATTCTTAAATCGCATACTTAGACTAGTCGTACAAATCGGATTCCCGGTTATTGTGCTGTATATAGTGTTCATCGGATTTAAGTTTATTACCGCACAAGGGAAGGCGGAGAAACTTAACGAGGTCCGAAGCCTTTTCTTTTGGGCGATTGTCGGTTCTCTTGTGGTATTAGGAGCGCAAGCGCTTTCTCTCGCTATCCAAGCAACAGTAAATGACCTTCAACGAGGAATCTAATTCATCATGACTCTCGGAAGCATTATCAACACAATGACCCAAGTCGTCTCACTTGCGGTTCCGACGATTCTTGTGTTGCTCTTGTTTTATTGGAATGTTTCGCAGATTATCTTGACCGCAGATAATCCAGAAAAAAGAAAACAAGCGCTCCCTCGTCTTTTGTGGAGCATCGTTGCTCTTTTCGTTATTTTTTCTCTCGGAGGGATTATCAATATAATTTCGGAAACACTACTTGGTTCAAATGGTGCGTCATCTTCTAGTCCCGCATCTCAAACAGCTGGCACTAATAGTGCTCCTATAGTTCCACGAGGGACTACACGAACTCCTGCACCAACATCACCAACCCCCACACCTCCAGGATCTACCGTAACTCCAACTCCAACTCCAACTCCAACACCTCCAGGATCTACCGTAACACCAACACCTCGCCCACAACCCGAACCCCCCGAGAGAGGATTTTTCCAAATTTAGCAGTGAAGATAGTGTACAATTTTAACTATGAATCAATATAAAAAAGTATTTTTTGGGATCACCGCTTTCTTACTTTTCCCGCTCGTTGTTTTTGCTGCTACTGCAAGAACACTCCAAGACGTTCTAAGAAATATTGGTGATGTTATCACTGTAGCTACTCCAATAGTGGTGACGCTCGGACTTTTAGGATTTTTCTGGGGTTTAGCCATGTATATTTTTAGTTCTGGTGTTGAGGAAAAAAGGAAAAAAGGAGTTAGTACAATGATTTGGGGCATTGTAGCTCTTTTTGTGATGTTTTCAGTTTTTGGAATTATTAATCTTTTCCAAAATTCATTAGGGGTAAGTACGGGGACTATCCAAGCACCTAGAATAGGGAATTAGAAAAGGTGATACTAGCTATCCACACGGCTATTTTGCATGCACTATGAAAGTACGGAGAGTGGTACAATGTAGATTGGCTTATTATTATTGCTTATATTTAGAAAGTAAACATGAAAGATCTCTTTAAAATAGGATTTATCGGTATTTCTGCATTAGCTCCGTTCGCAGTTTTTGCTGCAGACGTTGAAAATGGACTTACTAAGATAGGTGACCTTATAAACCAAGCGACACCAATTATTGTTGCGCTTGCGCTCCTCGCGTTTTTCTGGGGATTGGTTACATACATATTCCAGTCAGGTGATGCAGAAAAAAGAAAGAAAGGTCTTTCTATAATGATTTGGGGTGTTATTGCTCTTTTCGTTATGCTTTCAATTTTCGGGATCATCAACGCGCTTCAGGACACACTTGATGTAGGTTCTGGAACAGTGACTACGCCAACGATCAATACTGATACTGGTGTTGGTACTCAAGGAAGATAAGTTGTTTGCACACATAGCCTCTCCTTTTTGAGGGAGAGGCTTTATGTGCGAATAGATTTCTAAAATCATGGATACACTCTCAACTTTTATTGCGAACATTGTTCGACTCATATTCACTCCGATTATAGGACTCTTGATGGCGCTCGCGCTCTTTTATTTTGTTTGGGGGATATTTATTTTTATTATGCAGGCCGATAATCCAGAGGCTCGTAAAAAAGGAACTTCGCATATTCTTTGGAGTCTCGTTGGTTTTGTAATTATGGTCTCTGTTATAGGAATTCTCAGTGTTGTTACAGGTACTTTTGGAGTAAGTTTGCCTCGATAATTCCTCTCTGAATTAAGATAATTTGTTTAGCGCCACTTTGGGTGTTATTTTAAATAGAGATATAAATGAATGAACGGAGACAAAAAGGAGAAACATCCGAGCCTACGTTTTCGCGTGAAGCGAATCAAGTAACTCGTTCTGTAGTAATGGAGTTTTTAGGGAGCGTTCGTTCTATTCAGAAAGAACTTGTCGGAAGGAAACGCGCGCGAAGGCAAGACAGAAATTCATTGCATGAAGTTACGAATGGAAAGACTGTTCCGGTAGAAGTTGAGTGGTTGCAAGATTTGTATTCCAAGGCTACCCAAATTGTTTCTGCTGAGAAAAAGAAATATTTTGATTTGAAGATTGTTCAGGCGTCGCGCCACGCTTTAATGCTTGCTGGTGCGGTCTCGAGTATTACGCTTGCCGGATTCGCAGGTGAAGGCGTACGGAACGAAATTAAAGAAAGTAAGGGGAGTAATGGCGATGTTGTATTTACGCATTCTGACATCGAAACCACGCAGATTCTTGATTATCTAACCGGTAAATCACCACTACCTGAAGCTGAACGATTACGGCTTTTAAGAGCGTATTTGCGTCAGGGATACGAGGTTGAGAATTTAAAGGCCCCAACCAACCTCGATTCTTTAGACGAGTCGGGTTTAAAAGAGGCGGTGTACGTATACTATAAAACAGTAGGAAAAGAATCTGAGGAGGACGCACGTGAGGGCGCTGAGGGATTTGTTTCGGACGGCGTACCAGAGTATGAATTTAATCCAAAACTTTATAGAAAGTTGTGGAGACTTCAAAGGGAAGTGGGCGCACCGCGCATACGATGGGCTTTTGACGGCGGTTTTGACGCTAGGATGGTAGGAAGCGAGCGCGCAAACTATAACGGGCTTTCTAACACTGCGTACATTTACCCACTCACTGCATTTAATGATCTTATTTCTGAAGATGCACATGCACATCAACGTGAACATTCGCCATGGCAAACTTCACTTAGATGGGTGTATGACGGAGCCGCAACACTCATGCGTGCAGTTGTTACAAAAACTGATTTACGGGTCGCATACAGTGATGATTATAGAACTCCAAGAAGTTTGGAGCATATAGCTCATACTGAGATTGAGCCTAATCTTCGAGAGTCTTTGGATGGTGAATATCCAACTCGAAAACGAGGCGACACAAACGCTGAATAGTATTTAGTTTTTATGGAAAGTTCGCCACTCGTAGTCTTTTAATGTGACGAGTTCAAGTTCTGGACTAGTGCCAATGAGCATCTCTACACTGGTCTTAGAGGGCGGTAGTGTCTCGCTTTCAAAGTGGCAGATGAGACGTATCGGCACTATGCCGAGACCTCGTCTCATTTCCTTTAAGGAATGTGACGCGCCATATCGAGCAAGTGTGTAGGCGCCCGCAGAAGAGCCTGCAATTGTTTTACCCTCAATTTCATTTTTAAAATCAGGATAATTTTCGAGAGTTTTAAGAAGTTTGTCAGTGTTTCCTCCATTAAGAAAAATAGCGTCTGCGATATTCACTTGATGAATAAAATCTTTTTCATTTGCAAGCAATACCGTCACAGTGTTTGGAGTAATGTTTTCTAGAATCATTTTCCTGTGTTCCTCGAATCTGGTGTCAATGTTGTCATCTGTTGATGCAAAATACACCAAGAGAATTGTTCCATTATTTGGAACATCTTTTGCAAGTTCTGTAAAAAATGTTCGATTCAATTCATTCGGTTCTCGGGTGTATCCGCCGTGGAGAATAAACTTTGTCATAGTGTCTTAAAACGTTTTGTATGCTTTACATACAATATCGTAGACTCATTGTATGTAAAGCATGCGCGTTGCACTCGTTCGGAAATAATAATGCGAGCATTATTATTTCACTCACTCATGTGGGACCTCGTAGGTCCCACATAAAGTGTTTACACTGAGTGAGTGCAACGAGTCGAAGTGTGGGCGGAAGAGGACTTGGTCACACATAAAATTTCTGACGAAATTTTTGCCCGACCCTGGCTCGGCAATTTTGCCTTATGCTTCGCATAAACAAAATTACACCTCCGCTTTTCAAGTCCTCACGCACGCAAAACAATTTGCGTGCTTTCCGCCTACACTCGTAAACTCATTGTGGGCGGAAGAGGACTTGAACCTCCACCCCTTGCGGGACCAGCTCCTAAGGCTGGCGCGTCTGCCAATTTCGCCATCCGCCCAATAGGGGAGATTGTACACTATTCTATTGAAAAAGAATCATATCTGCATTACAGTGATGGAATTCCGCCAGTAAGCATAGCTTTCGGGCGGTCACTTCTGAGATAATGTTTATAAAGAATCATTGATCTTCTCAGTTCCGCCCGTAGCTCAGTTGGTAGAGCAGCTCCCTCTTAAGGAGACGGTCGTAGGTTCGAGCCCTACCGGGCGGACAACTAATCTTTAAAACGTGTATAGGTACAAAGTGTGTTTATTGTATCCTTTGCCGATTTCGACAGTGCGTTCAAATTCTTTTGATTTGAAAGGGAAGTCACACGAGACGACTATAGTTCCAGGACGCAAGTCTTTATTGAGTTTTGGGAGTAACGACTCCACAACCTCTGGAAATAGATACATATACACATGTGTCGCATCTGCAAGTGATACTTTAGAAAAATCTTTGAAAAGTACTTTTGTGTTTGAAAGAGGTTTTTTCCAAAATCGAAATAGAGATAAAAAGTATGGGAGTGGTGCTTTTTCAACACCGATTGCGCGTGCAGTGGGGCAGTCTTCAGCTAACGCAGCAATCACGCGTCCATCACCCGAACCAAGATCATACAGAACATCACCGGATTTTAGAGGAATCGTAGTTCTGGTGGCGTCTACAATTTTTTGTGATACTGGCACATAGGGGACTTTAACTGCAAGGATTCCATATGTCATGAATAAAATAAAAAGAACACTAAAAAGCCACGCGATTGTTAACATGAGATAAAGAATGACAAAAAGAGTGAATTCCATTTCGAACAGTATAACCCTTTTCTTTTTGTGCCCGGGGTGGGCGACCAGGAGGTCGTACCGAGAGGGGCTCGGCTACCAGTTTCGGCTCTCCTACGTTCGCCTCTCTGTCAGCCCCAGCTCGCGGTTTTCAGAGACTGAAAACACCGCTCCGCTTTTCGAGTCCAACACGCATACGAAGCAGTTCGTATGCTCCAATCACTTTGTGCCCGGGGTGGGACTCGAACCCACACTTCTTACGAAACTCGATCTTAAGTCGAGCGCGGCTACCAATTACGCCACCCGGGCAGGCACCACTATTTCTACCATGAAAAATTCTTAGACTACAGTTTTGAGGCCATGGCGGGAATTGGTCACCCGTCATTTTGTGCCGTCACACAAAATGCGCTCGACCCCGACTCGGCATTTCGTGAGACACAAAATATGCCTCCGTCTTTCAATTCCCGACGTAAAGCGTGCAGATGCTTTACTCAATGGAGGCCATGGCGGGAATTGAACCCGCGCATCGCGGTTTTGCAGACCGCTGCGTTACCACTTCGCCACATGGCCGTATCGCTACAATACTACGCACTTGGCGTATCGTCGACTCCCATATCAGGGTCGGGGAGAAATACCGCGCGCGGAAGCACGTGTAGTCGTGTTTTGGATTTTAAAAATGACCTAAACTCGTCCGATTGTCTTGAAAGAAAATCGGTGACTGCGTGTGTTTGGTCTTTCGGATACACACTCACGTAAATACGAGCTTTTTTCCCCGCATCTTCTAATTCTACTCGTGTGACGGTGATGAGAGAGCGCCGATTAGATTCACGGTTTATAAATATTGCAGCGGCGTCTTTAAGCTCCGAAGCTAAACGATTGTCTCTATGATCAGTATTCATTATTTTTTGGTAGCGAGAAGTTTATCACCAGCAACAACATCTGCCTTCGTATCAATTTGAGCACCAAACTCTAATCCTTCAGCGACATTTGCTACCTCCTTTTTTGCTTGTTGAAGGTTTATTACTTTCCCTGTTCCAACCTCAATACCTCGTCGCATAATGATTACTTTGTCATGCATTGAGAGCTTACCTGAAAGAACTCTTCCTCCCACAACATGTTTTGAGCCGGCAGTAGAGAAATGTTTAATAATTTCCACTTCGCCGGTAGCCGTGTCTGCAACGGTTATAGGTTTATGTTTTGTAGCTTCTTCTAAAAGCCAATCCGCAAGTTCGTAAATAATTGGCTTTGTTTCAATTTGAATTCTATTTCTCTCTGCCAAGTCTTTCGCACCGTTTTCAATCTTTACATTGAACCCTACAATAAACGCAGGCTCAAAACCGATAATGTTTTTCACATCGGTCTCGGAAATAGGGCCAACATTTTTTGACACTGCACGAAGTTCAACACCTTCTACCGAAATTTTTGCAAGTTCATGTTCAAGTGCCTCAAGAGATCCTGCGGTATCTGCTTTTAAAGCCATTCTGACAATAACTGCTTCCTTAGCTACGTCACCAGAATCGTTTGGTGTATTCAATTCACGCACAAACTCTGATGCGCGTGCCTCAGCTTCTTTTTTTGAATCTACTACGGTGAGTGTGCTTCCAATTTTGGGCTCTTCACTAAAACCAACTATGCGTGCTGGCTTACCGCAGCATATTTCTTTTACTTTCGTTCCAGAAAAATCTTCAATAATTCGAAGTGGCGCAATCGCGTTTCCTGCGACCGCGAACCCTCCGATTTTTAATGTACCCTCACGAATGATAACGATAGCGTTGATGCCAATTTTTGCGTCACGGGAAGATTCAAGGACCACGGCAGCAGCTTCTCCGTTTGCGTCACATGAAATAGAATTCAGATCCGCAACGAGGGTGATAAGGTCGAGTAGTTCAGGAATACCTTCCCCGGTCTTACTAGAAATACCAATGTAGGGGACTTCACCTCCCAAACCTTCAAGGTAGATGCCGTGTTTCGAGACACTTTCTTTTGCTTTTTCAATATTCGAGGTGTCCTTATCTATTTTGGTAAACGCAACAATAAAGGGAATTTTTGCTTCTTCAATTGCTTTATGAGCTTCAATTGTTTGTGGTTTTACACCATCATCTGAAGCGACTATCAAAATAGCGATATCAGCTGAACGGCCAGCTCGGCGTCTCATTTTTTGGAATGCTTCGTGTCCGGGGGTATCAATGAATGTAATGCGTTGCTCACCCTCAGCGCCTTTATGTAACACTTCATACGCTGAAACACGCTGAGTAATACCACCTTCCTCCTTTTCAGCTACAGTAGCCTTTCGTATATAGTCGAGCAAGGTAGTCTTGCCGTGGTCAATATGCCCCACGATTGCGACGACTGGTTGTTTACAAAGCTTTTGAGCGGTCATATCAGCAAAGGAAAGCACATACGACAGCTAGAAGCAAGGGAAGGACACAGATGTTGTACTCCGAAACTGCTCTTTAGAGCTTCTGTTTTGCTTCGTTCACCGTTTCTTTTTCCTCGTCAGAAAGTTCGCGAACCGATACAAATTTCTTGATAGCTTTTCCGTATACACGAACTCCGTCACGGGCATGCAAACTTGAGACCACAACGCCGTTACCGTCCTCATCAATAAATGCTGTTGAAAAGCTCTGCTGGCCACTCGTTCCACCAAATGGATCAAATTGTTTCATAGCAACACCACGTATGCTTTTCTTTACTCGTGTGTGTATAAGGTTTAATTCGTTCGTAGTTTTAGTGGCGTATGCCTCAAGGTTTGCTACACGTTCTTGGAGTTTTCGAATTGTTCCTTCGAGTGTTTTCCCATCTCCTCCTCTAACGAGTCGGCGCAATCTTCTGAAGAGTACAAAGTCTTGAATCAAAGACCATAAAACAAGCACCAGAAGTCCTGTAATTACAGGATTATGTTGTACAGACTCTACTATGTATTCAAGAACTACGTGTACGCTTTCCATACTCTTTAATAGTGTGGAGTATACCGCATGTTCTACTCTCTAATAGGTTGTATGATAGGACAAATGGGTACATCGAGCCGCATATATCTCGACAACGCTTCTGCTACACCTATAGATCCGCGTGTTGCAAAAGCTATATATCATGCACTTGAAGAATTGCCAGGGAATCCAAGCGCACCTTCTCATGAAGGACGTAAAGCGTATGAAGCGCTGACACTCGCGCGCGAAAAAATTGCGCGCTCATTCTCTGTAAAAACAGATGAATTGTTATTTGTTTCGGGAGGCACAGAGGCAAACAATATCGCCATCCAAGGATTGATAGAAGCATTGCATCAAAGAAGTGCAGCATACACAGACCTCCATATTGTTACGACAAGCATTGAACATAGTTCGGTTTTGAAAACTCTCGCAATACTTGAAGCAAAGGGTGTTTCCGTGACGTATGTTCCACCTGATTTTGACGGCTTAGTGCGCGCTGAAGCAATTGTCTCTGCACTTCGAAAAGAGACTGCGCTTGTTACTATTGCGCACGTTAATAGTGAAGTAGGAACAATTCAGCCACTTTCAGATATATATATTGAGCTGAAACGATGGAAGTCTCGTAAGTTAACAACACTGACATCGTTTGCTCCAGAAACTTCATTCCCTGTTTTCCACGTGGACGCTGCACAATCACCTTTGTATCTTGATGCTGGTCCACACGTATTTGGTGCCGATATGGTTTCGTATGATGCGCAAAAAGTGCAAGGACCAAAAGGTATCGGTGTATTGTATCGAAATTTCTCTGTTCCCTTGGCTCCTTTGTGGGGCGGTGGTACGCAAGAGCGCGGTATTCGTCCTGGTACTGAAAATGTTGCAGGGATTGTTGGTGCAAGTATCGCTTTCGAGTTAGCAAAAGAGGGAAGAGAAGCACGAGAAAAACGTGTACGTGAACTCAGAGACTACATGATTTCATTAGTTCGAGAAAAAATTCCTGAAGCAGAACTACTGGGACATCCAAAACGACGCATCGCGAACAACGCGCTTTTTACCGTGGAGGGTGCCGATGGAGATTATTTATCGGTACTTATGGATGAGCGCGGTGTTGCAGTTGCTCCTCGTTCTGCGTGCGTTGGCACAGGTACGTCTGTTTCGCATGTAGCGCTCGAACTCACACACGAGGAATCAAAAGCGAGGGGAACGATACGTTTTTCACTTGGCGTTTTTACCAATCAATTTGAAGTAGAACGAGCAGTCCGTATTTTTAAGGAGGTGGTTGCTGTAGCTAAAAGTGGCTTATCTTTAAAAAAGCAGAGCACCTGACCTTTTAATTTTTTATTCCACGATACCTCTCGCGTACCATGATCTTTTAAAGACTTTCGGTGTACAATAAAAACAATATGGACATTGAAGAACTTAATAAATTTCAGCTAGTGCTTTTAACACTCTTAGTATCTTTTGTTACATCAATTGCTACAGGTATTGTAACGGTTACTCTCTTAGCCGAAGCTCCAGCCGCAGTCACGCAAACCATCAACCAAGTAGTAGAGCGCACTATTGAAACAATTGTTCCTAAAGATATATTGAAACCAGGTTCTGTAAAAGAAACCACGATTGTGGTGAAAGAAGATGATCTGATCACTTCATCAATCCAAGCGTCGCTTGGTAAAACAGGACGTGTCTATGGAGGTACCGCAACCACTTCGCCTGTAGTTGGCCTCGCTGCCCAGATTGGCGCAACGTTATTAATTACAGATTCAAGTATTGTGGATAAAGATCATTTGGTGTCTATTGGGGGAGCAACGCAAGTGTTCAGCGTAACGCAAAGATTTCCTGATTTGGGAATCGCCATACTTTCATTGAAAGGAGACGTAAAATTATCTGATGGATTCAAAATTGCGGACGTTGGTGCCCAAAAACTTGGCGGCACAATTATTGCGCTTGTAAGTGTGACGCAAGAGCGCGTAGCAATAGGCGCCGTTGCATCAAGAGGAGTCTTTGCAGAAGTTGCGCCTTCAAAGGATGTAGCTCCTATTCCTATTCGAGCTATTGATACAAACATTTCAGCTGGGCTAGTTCCTGGGACGCCGCTTGTAAATATTTTCGGTGATCTAATTGGAGTAACAACTTCTGTAACATTAAATACTCGCGGTAGCGGTTCGTTTATTGCGACAAGCGATGTGTTGGCTTTGATGAAGGCGACATCGCAGGCTACGTCGACACCAAGAAACTAGCTTTGTAAGACACGAATAGGTTATTTACTCTGATTGGTGACCAATTTATCTTGTATTTGGTATACTGTGTGTATGCCACCACCATTTGGAAATTTCACTACAAAAGCAAAAGAAGCAGTTCGGAAAGCGCACGAACTTGCAATTGAACGTGGTCAAAATCATGTAAGTTCGTTACACCTCATGGGAGCGCTCGCTCTTCAAGAGGATTCCATAGTGCTTGCAATACTTGAACGATTGGAAATTGACGCAATACTTTTCGCCGACTCTATTTTGGAGTTATTAGAAGCACCACCAGCAGGTTCAGTAATGTCACCGTCCTACCAGCTATATCTCACACCTGACTTAGCGCAAGCGCTTGAAAGTGCGGTAAAAATTGCAGCAACATTCAACGAGTCTTTTGTTTCTGTAGAGCATCTTTTTCTTGGCGTGCTTGAACACACTGGTCCATCAGCGGAATTATTCAACCGGTTTCGTATCGAAAAAAATGCAGTTTTGTCAGTTATTCAAGAATTTCGATCAGGTAGAAACTCAGAGGTGCAAGAGCCAAAAAAGATGCGCGCACTTGGTAAGTACACAAGGAACCTCACAAAACTTGCTGCTGAAAACAAACTAGATCCTGTAATAGGTCGCGATGTTGAGATTAGCCGTGTTATCCAGATACTTTCGCGTAGAACAAAAAATAATCCAATCCTGATTGGAGAGGCCGGAGTAGGAAAAACAGCTATTGCCGAAGGATTGGCAAGCCGTATGGCGGTAAATGATGTCCCTGAATCTTTGAAGGGTAAAGAGCTCTTGATGCTTGATCTTGGGATGCTCATTGCGGGTACAAAATATCGCGGGGAATTTGAAGAGCGATTAAAGACAATAATGAAAGAGGTTGAAAAGTCATCAGGGAAGGTAATTCTTTTTGTTGATGAGATTCATACACTTGTAGGAGCTGGAGCAGCAGAGGGTGCAATGGATGCGAGTAACATGCTTAAACCGGTACTTGCTCGAGGTGACTTCAGAGTTATTGGTGCAACGACTATAAAGGAGTATCAGCAACACATTGAGCGAGACCCCGCGCTCACTCGTAGGTTCCAACCTGTGTTTGTAAATGAACCGTCAGTAGAAGATGCGGTTGCGATTTTAAGAGGACTTCGTGAGAAGTATGAACTTTATCACTCGGTACGCATCACTGATGACGCAATTGTTGCAGCGGTTGAATTATCGTCTCGTTACATCACCGATCGTTTTCTTCCCGATAAGGCAGTCGATTTAATTGACGAGGCGGCGTCTGCATTGAAAATTTCACTTGAAAATAAGCCTGCCGCACTTGAAGTTACTGATAGAAAAATCATGCGTCTTGAGATTGAATTAGCTGCACTCCAGAAAGATGAAGATGCTCACGTGGGCAAGAATACGAAAACGCGTATGAAAGCAATCGAAAAAGAAATTGCAGAACTCAGAGAGACAACCGCAGAACTTGAAGTGAAGTGGAAAAACGAAAAAGAAGTGCTTACGGCAATTAGTTCACTAAAAAAGGAACTTGACCAGTTGCGCTCTGAAGCAGAGTCGGCCGAAGCAAGGGCAGATTTATCGCGTGCGGCTGAAATTCGCTACGGCACAGTGCCAACTCTCGAAAAGAGTTTAGAAAAAGAAAACGATAAGTTAAAGCGTTTCCAACGCTCACGAAGAGTATTGCGAGAAGAAGTTACCGATGTTGATATTGCAGAGGTAGTAAGCCGTTGGACCGGAGTGCCAGTTTCTAGGATGCTCGAAGCGGAAGCTAAGAAGCTTGCTCGCATGGAAGATGAGCTTAAATCAGCGGTGGTGGGGCAAGACGACGCCGTACGCCTAGTGTCTGATGCAGTGAAGCGCTCTCGCGTTGGTATTGCAGACCCAAACCGTCCTATTGGTTCATTTCTTTTTTTAGGCCCAACCGGTGTAGGTAAAACAGAGCTTTCGAAAGCGCTTGCGAAATTTATGTTTGACGACGAGTCAGCAATCATTCGTGTAGACATGAGTGAGTTCATGGAGAAACACTCGGTGTCGAAGATGATTGGTTCACCTCCAGGATATGTTGGTCACGAAGAAGGAGGATCACTTACTGAAAAAATTCGTCATCGACCATACGCTGTCGTGCTATTCGACGAAATTGAGAAGGCACACCCTGAAGTCTTTAACGTACTTTTACAGGTATTAGATAATGGTCAGCTTACAGATGCGAAGGGAAGAAAGGTAAATTTCAAAAACTCAATTGTGATTTTGACATCGAACATTGGTGCTGAATACATCGATAAGATGTCGAGCTTCGGATTTACAAGTTCTGGCGGAACAGATGCAGGCGAGTATGAACTCGCTAAGGAAAAGGTAATGGGTCGCCTAAAAGACTACTTCCGTCCTGAATTTTTAAACCGACTTGATGAAATAATTATCTTCAACATTCTTGCTGCCGAAGCTTTGAAGTCGATTGTCGATATGCAAGTGAAAATTGTGAAGGATAGACTCGCTACAAAAGACATTACACTCGAAATCCATCCCGAAGTGTATGCATTCCTTTCAAAGGAAGGGTATAACCCTCAATACGGCGCACGCCCATTGAAGCGCCTCATTCAATCAAAAATTCTTACACCGGTTGCATCGTTCATGGTGTCGCGAGGTGTTATGGAAGGAGGGACAGTTAGTGTCAGTATGAAAGGAAATGAGTTTGTCTTTGACGTCGTAAAGAGTGCACGTGCTAAAAAATCGCATAGAGCGAAGGTTGGGACAGCGGGTTCAAAAAAATAGAAAAAAGTGCTACGCTAGTCGCTGGCCCAGTATTTTGCGTCGGTACTCAAGTGGTCAACGAGGGGAGACTGTAAATCTCCTGACTTCGGTCTTCGTTGGTTCGAATCCAACCCGGCGCACAGAAACAAAAACCAGCCCCTCAGGGGGCGATTTTTGTCTGTGCGTCGGAGCAAGGCATAGGAATGCCTTGCGTGTTGGATTCGAAAGGTCGAGCATCTGAGTAAGCGAAGCGCTCAGGCGAGACCTGTACAGGGTTCTGTAAGAACCGAATCCAACCCGGTGCTCACCCTGCGAAGCGCAGGCCCTCACTTCCCTGCGGAAGTCCCGATGCCGGACCCTTCCGCCTTTTTCATCCTTTAACTATCATCCTGAGGGAACAATTAATGTGAACGTGAGCGGTGATACTGGTCAGAACCGTGATCTCGTTCTTACTTCGTATGAGCCGGTCAATTGGGTGCTTACAGTTCAGAATGGTGTACTGATTAATAAAATAATCGTTTCTGGATACCATTTATCGCGCGTTACAAATGTTCCATCTGGTACACAAGTTGAATATCATTCTCTTTCTACCAATGGTAAGTACAATTATTCCTATCAGAGTTCGGGCCAGGAATACGATTCTCTAAAACAGTGGCTTACGGGCCTTTACAGAGCACCGGATGGAGAGTTAGATGGAAATTTCATGTTCCCGGGCTACAGCGCTTCTTCAATTAATGTGTACGTTGGGTATAAGGGATAGATCTTAAACTGAAACTCCTATATACTCTCTGGCGATCAAGAATTGAAATTTCGTGCATCGTTCGTTTCGTTCAGTATTCCAGTCATGTTCAGTAGGTCCGGACATTTTGACCCATATCGAAAGCTAAGGTATAGTACACGGCATGTCTCAAGACAACCTCATAAAAATGAAATCTTCGGCTTCTGGTCACATTGTGTGGACGAGGAAGAATAAGAAAAAACTTGCAAATAGTAAGCTTGAACTCAAAAAGTTTGACCCTGTTGTTCGAAAGCGAGTGAAATACAAAGAGTCTAAGAAATAAGTCTTTATCCTCCTTTCAGCTTATAGTTTCGAGTGTTAAACTCCCTAACTGAGGGCCTCGCTCGTTTATGCGACGCAGGTTCGGCATCTGGAACTTGGGCCTCGGCTGTTTACTAAAACAGCGTAGGCCCTGCATTCGGAAAGAATATGTGTGAGGACACCACATTCTCTTCCTCACTTGGGCCTATAGTTCAATGGTAGAATTACGGTCTCCAAAACCGTCGATCAAGGTTCGAATCCTTGTGGGCCCGCTACATAGTCATATGTAAAGATCCGAAAGGATTCGAACCGTAGCCGTAGGGAGCGAAGAGCGACCGTAGGTCTCGAGTCGCAGTAGCGACGAGAGGCGAATCCTTGTGGGCCCGCCTTCGTCCGACGTAGCCTTGGCGAAGTTGGAAATCGCCTCGTCTAGTCGTACTACGGCGGGTAAACCCGCCAAAGTCGAATACAAATATGTATTACGTCTATATCCTAAGGTGTGCAGACCAAAAACCGTATACTGGTTGCACAGAAAATATTAAGGAACGACTAGAACGTCACTCAAAAGGTTACGTACCTGCGACGAGAGAACGTCGTCCTATCAATCTCACTCAATATGTGGCATTTCAAGATAAGCAAAAAGCTTTTGAGTTTGAAAAGTATCTTAAATCAGGTTCTGGTAGGGCTTTTATAAAAAAACATCTTTCTTGATGTAGTAAAAAGAAACCATAACCCTTTTCCTTCAAAAAGAGTATTATTAATACCGTATGCGTGAGGGGTATGAATCGAGTGCATCCGTGAACTCTGATAATCAAGGATACGAACATCACCATAAAAGTGCGCGTATTAAATTACGCGGATTATCGCCATCAATATTTGGAAGCGCGTTAGACGCAACGAGACGTATATTTCCTAAGGTAAGCGATCAGCAGGACATTGAAGAGGCGTATCGAATGAGTCTTGAACCAGAAATATTTGAGAGTGAACTTAAGAAACAAGGTATACGCTCACTTAAATACTGGGTAGCTACAAAATCAAAGAAGTCACACGAAATTGCAGGAGTAACGGGACTTGAAACAATGTTAGAAGATGAGCCGGAGGTGGCATGGCTTGGATGGTTTGGCGTGACACCTGAGTTTCGCGGTAAAGGATTTGGGCGATCGTTACTCAAGACAACGATTTCTAAAGCGAGAACGATTGGTTTTGATAAATTGAGATTGTGGACAACCACTGCCCCCGAAGAGATTGCTGCGCAAGACATGTATGAAGATTTTGATTTTCGATTGACGGGAGATGAAGAAATCCCTAATTCGGCAGAGTTTAAGCTCTACCGGGAAAAAACACTTTAAGTATTCGGTGAAGCAACCAGCTAAGTCCAAGAAGGATGCTTATGTTTAAAACAGTTGCTATCCAAGCAGGTGTTTGCGCGTAGAAAAATTCATAGCGTGATAAAAACGGCCAATGAATGAGATAGAGTGCGTATGAAAAAATACCGAACAAATACAGAATACGAACTTCAAAATTTTTCAGTATAAAAAATAGCAATATAAGTAGTGCGGTGAATAGGCTAATAAGTTCTTGTTGTGGTGTGCCGATGCCAGAAAAATAGGCAAAATATGCAAACACACCAGCGATAAGTGTCATAAGTACTATGCGAGCACTGATTGGCATATACGTTATTTTTTGTTCTAAGCGTTCCCGTTTTTGTTGGTATTTTGTATAGAAGCCGCCAAGCGCAATTCCTATAGGAAACGCCAGAAGATGCACCACGTAGAGATGTTGAATGTTTGTAAGTAATGGTAACTGAAGTAACGTAATGCCTTTTGCTAAACCAAAAAGGACTAAAGCTGAAAGAAGTGGGCGATTAGGTTTGAATACTAACGGAAAGAGTAAATAGAAAAAAAGTATAAAAGTGAAATACCATAGTGGCGAATTAACATCTGTAAAGAGATCAGCGCTAGGGAAAAATCCTAAGAGCGAGTGAAGTATAGAATCTACAGTGTATGCTTTTTGCAGTAGCCATATATCCAACAAAAAAACAAAAGAGAGCACTATCCATAGTGGGGTATAGAGTTTTAAGAAATGTCTTCTATAGAAATTAAGCGGTGAGAGTAATTTTTTAGATTGAGATACCGCAAGCCCAAAACCAGAAAGAAACAAAAACAAGTCAACACCAACACCTGCCAACGCTGAGAGTGGAAAAAGAAACTCGTGATTCAACACTAAAAAATAACCAATATGACCAAAAATAATTGCAAGTATTGCAAACCCTTTTAATTCTTGTGAAAGTGATACTGGTAGCAGAGAAGTGGTCGTTCGCTTTCTAATCGAAAAAAGTACCGCGAGCAAAACAATAGCTATTACTACATAGGTAGAAAAGATAGGGTTCACTACTTGAAAAGGCATGGGTACAATCGTACCACTTTATAGCTATATTTTTTAAATGTCGTTATATTAAAGATATGGATGAGAGAGTCGATGCACTAGAAAGGGAAGTTGCGTTGCTTAAGGAAAGGAATTCTCGTGTTGAGTCTGAGAAGGCATGGGAAACAAGCTTGTTTCGTGTGTGTACCATAGCGTTTTTAACCTACGTGTTTGCTAGCGTCTTCCTTGCATTTGTTGGGGTCCAGGAATATTTATTGAACGCCCTCGTTCCAACAATTGGTTTCGTGCTTTCAACACGATCTATACCAATTATAAAGAAAGCGTGGCTCCGTTTTCAAAAAGATAAGAAAAACTGATTTAGATACAGGCGATCAGTTTTTTAATTCCAATTCTATAAACAGTTATCGGGATGAAGTCTACAGAGTTCTTCAAGTTCTCTCGCTTCACGTTTCTCTCTGTCTCTCCTTTCGGCAGGTGTTTCCGCTGCTCTTTGACGTGCAAAAAATTGATCTGCTGCGGAAGACAAAGCTTGGTCGCCACCGCATACATTTCCAAGATTTGGCATTCTGCCATTTCTTAGTGCATTCCATTCTCTTTGATCGAGCCTTACGCAAGTTCTCAGTTGTTCCTCTGTAAGATCCCACCCGTTATAGTTTGAAGGTCTACTTTGCGCCTCTGCCGAAGGAACAAACACCCCAAGTCCAATTGCAAAAGCTATCGCAGTAAGTGGATTTCTTGCATTTCGTACAGAATAATCCTGTCGTTTTTCACCACCTTCCATATCTCTTTTCACCATACTCCTCCTATTAGAGCGGTCAAGGCACCCTCGAAAAAGTCGTGTATTAATTAACAGATCATGATTTGGATTCTCTTCTTAGGCCTCTTTCACCGCTATACTAGATATCAGTGTCACCAACTATGAAAAAGCTTGGGAAACAAGTAATGTTCACAATGGCTTTTTTCAGAGACTAATCTCTTAACGAAGCGAGCAAGAACTTCGAAGCTGATTGTCTCTTGGGTTCCTTGGCTGTCCTCGTCTATCTCGCTCTGCAAGAGCAATACACTGTCTTCCTAATTCCGCTTCCGCTGCATCGACCGCTCTTTGTAACTCCATAACTTCCCTGTCTTCTTCATTTGCTCTACGGATTGCTTCACGTCGCTCTTGTTCTTCTCGCGGTAAAGATGCCTCATATTCTGTAAGCGTTACCCTCCTGCCTCCACCGTTTCTATCTTGCGCCTCCACTGCTCCACCAGTCACAAGCGATAACACTCCTGCGAGTGATGCTAACAGAGGTGCCTTTCTTCGTACTGGCCTGTGATCTTCTTGACCCATATATTCACCATACTCCTCCTATTAGAGTGGTCAAGGTGCCTCCCAAGAAGCTGTGTATTAATTAACAGATTGTCTTAATACCTATCTTTTCTTGTCATTTCCTCGCTATACTAAGGCACAGTGACTTCAGTCCACAGAAAGATTGCACTTTTCTTTGCACTTGCACTCATATTGGTGCCGTTCGGAGCGTTTGCAACCTCCCACATTCTCCCTATCGACTCTGGCACCGGTCTCGTATCGCAATGCGAAGGAGCTCTTTGTAGAGCCTGCGACCTTGTTGAACTCTCCAACAACGTTATTACCTTTGCTATTGGCTTTGCAGTCATTGTTGCCACCCTCATGTTTGCCTATGCAGGTATTCTCTATGTCACTGCAGCAAACGCAGGACAAGAACAGATAAAG
>SCVI01000080.1 GCA_004296925.1 Patescibacteria group bacterium
GCTCTTCCGATCTTTGAAAGTGATATCAAGAAGAAACTCATTGATGCGGGTTTAACGGAGAGTGCCATCTGGGGCAGAGAGAAGCACCTTTATAGTCTGTATAAAAAAATGCATCAAAAACGTTTGTCTTTATCAGAAGTGATGGATGTTTATGCGTTTAGAATTGTTGTTGACAAGATGGCGGATGCTTATCTTGCACTGGGTGTTGTGCACAGTATTTATCGCCCCATAGCACGTCGCTTCAAAGATTATATTGCCATTCCTAAAGCCAATGGCTATCAATCATTACATACAACATTGATTGGCCCTCATGGTGTTCCAATAGAAGTGCAGATCCGTACACAAGAAATGGAACATTTGGCCGAAAATGGTATTGCTGCACACTGGTTGTATAAATCAACTGAAAAAGAAACATCGCAAGTGCATACCAAAGAGTGGTTAAAGGACCTTCTTGAACTGCAAAAACATACCGGTAATCCGATCGAATTTATTGAAAATGTGAAAATTGATTTATTTGCAGAAGCCGTTTATGTGTTTACACCGAAGGGAAGCATTTTGTCTTTGCCACAAGGCGCAACCCCAGTGGATTTCGCCTATATGGTTCATACCGATATTGGTAATGCTTGTGTCGGATGTAAAATTGACAGGCGTCTTGCGCCGTTGAGTTCACGGTTGCGCAGCGGTCAAACAATAGAAGTGATTACGGCAACGGGAGCCCATCCAAATCCTGCATGGTTAACATTTGCTGTCACAGGTAAAGCACGAAACAACATCCGACATTGGTTAAAAAATCAACAGGTGACGGAATCTCAAGCACTAGGTAAGCGCTTACTAAACAGCGCCTTACTTGAAACGCATCAATCATTAGAAAACTTCACGCAAAATAATCTCGAGAGTATCGTAAAAGATATGGGATTACATACGGTTGAAGAGCTCTATGAAGAAGTGGGATTAGGTAAGCGTATGGCTCCCTTGGTCGCTAAACGCTTACTAGCTTACCAAACTACGCCGGATGGACAAACACATTCTAAAAAAATGAAGCCACTCACCATCAAGGGTACAGAAGGACTCGTGGTGACTTATGCGAAATGTTGTTACCCCATACCGGGCGATTTAATCATTGGTAATTTGGCGCAAGGCCAGGGCGTTGTGATCCACAAAGAACGCTGCCACAAAATGATTAAACTCAAGAAAATGAATAACGAATATATTAATGTGGTTTGGGAAGATAAAGTGGTGGGAGAGTTTCAAGTACCCATCGTGGTCGATGTTGTGAATGGTCGAGGCGTGCTGGCATCGCTCGCTAATGCCATAGCCGATTCAAATGCTAATATCATTAATGTTCATGTTGATGAAAGAGATGGATCTCATAATACCGTTAAATTTATTGTTTCGGTTCGTAATCGGT
>SCVI01000006.1 GCA_004296925.1 Patescibacteria group bacterium
CAACGATCTCCGCTCCATTTGTTTTTAACTTTTGTAGTATTTTGCCGTAGAATTTATCGTCGCGATCAACCCCCCCACCAAAAACCCACGCCGTGCGGGCAACGATGTGACGAGGCAAGGACATACTCACCAGTTCACCTAAATATTTTGTCAGTCCGTAGTATGTCTGTGGGTCAGGGATATCCGCTTCCGTATATGGCTCTTTTTTATCTCCCCGAAAAACCCGAGATGTTGAGGCGTACACGAGCGTCGCTCCCACCGCGCGCGCAGCACGCGCAACATTCTGTGTGCCACGCACGTTGAGCTCATAGGCATACAAGGGCTCCCGCTCGCATCGTTCTGTATCAGTGGCGCCAGCAAGGTAGAGTATCGCGTGCGGTAAATGTTTCTCTACATACCGCATTACCGCTCCCTCATCCAGTATATCGAGCTCTTCGTGACTTGGGCGCATCCCAAAATCCACATACGAACCGATCATTCCGCCGGCACCAATGGTAAGAACTTTTTCGAAATCAAAAGAGTTCATACCCCCACACCTTTTATCTTATAAAATACTTCTCGAAATCGACGAGGATTAATTTGTGTCAATGAGATGAAAGGTGTGGGGGTCATACAGCACGCTTCGCAATCTCGATACTCACCTTGTGAAGTGACTCGAATGTACCTGCGTCCGACCACAAACCCTTAATAACGCTGTACGAAAGCTCTCCTTTCTTAAGATACAAATTATTCGCCTCTGTAATTTCTAACTCACCACGAGGTGATGGTTTAAGATTATTAATTATTTTGAAAATCGAATTATCGTACACATAAAAACCAGTTTGTGCATACTTTGATTTTGGCTTCTTAGGTTTCTCTTCAATGCGAATAATTCTCTTTTTTGACGCGTCGAATACAGGTACACCGAATCGGTGCGGTTTTTCCATATGCTTGAAGAACACTTTCGCGCCACTTGTGAATGATTCAATATCTTTCTTGAAATCCTGTTCAAAAATATTGTCTCCAAGTATCACAGCAACAGCTTGGCCTTGAGAAAAATCTTCAGCATAACGGAGTGCGTCAGCAATACCTCCGTTGTTTGTGTCTTGAATAGCAAATGAACATTTGACTCCATATTGCTTACCAGAGCCAAGAAAATTCATAAAATGTCCTGCGTGTTCTCGTCCTGTCACAATCATTATGTCTGTGATACCGGAACGTCTTAATGTTTCCAATGGATACAAAATCATCGGCTTGTTATAGACAGGCAGAAGGTGTTTATTGGTTATAAGAGTCAGAGGATGCAAACGCGTACCAAGACCGCCAGCAAGAACTACACCCTTCATTTTTACTCCTTGATATTGTGCTTTCGCCATAAGTCGATGTGTGGGTTAAAGACTCCAGTCTTGCGACGTACTCGCCCGACCCACTTTGAATTTTCAGTGTACCATTTGACCGTCTCAGAAAAAGCATCTTTAAAACGATGCTTCGGCTTCCAACCGAGCTCTTTTTTGATAAGTGATGCATCGATTGCATAACGTCTATCATGCCCAGGCCTATCGCCCACAAACTCAATCAAATCCTCATCTTTTCCAAAATAATCGAGTATGTGTTTAGCTATCTCCCGATTACTTATCTCATTATCCGCACCAATATTATAGACCGCACCAGCCCTACCTCTAAGCAAACACAGTTCGAGTGCGTCGCAATGATCAGTAACATAAATCCAGTCTCGCACATGACGCCCGTCACCATATAAAGGCAAAGATTTCCCTTCGAGCATTCGGAGCACAAAATAAGGAATGAGTTTTTCTGGATACTGCCTAGGACCATAGTTGTTTGAGCAGTGTGTCACGACAACCGGCACATTCCATGTATTATGATACGCCCTGCAAAGTAAATCACCGCCTGCTTTCGTAGCCGCATATGGCACATTAGGAGCAAATGCTGTCGTCTCTGTAAATTCTACTCCTGAGTCAAGTTCCAATGAGCCATATACCTCATCAGTTGAAACTTGTACGAACGTTCTTACGCCACCAATTTCTTTTACTGCTTCTAAAAGATTGTATACACCAACAACATTCGTATTTATGAACTCAAGTGCACCAACATGAATACTACGATCTACATGTGTCTCAGCAGCAAAATTAATTACATAGTCTGGTGCGTACTTTTTGAAAATTGCATTTACTTTCTTATTGTCAGCAATATCTCCACGCACGAACGTATATCGAACTTCATCTGAAAACTCACGTAAATTATCAAGATTACCTGAGTACGTTAGCTTATCGAGGTTAACGACCTTCGCTTTAGGATACTTTTTTAAAATAGAGCGGATGAAGTTGGAGCCAATAAAACCTGCTCCACCGCACACTAATAACACCTTTCCATTTAGGGAGTGTTCCGTCTGTTTTTTTGACATGAAATTAATATTAGACTATCACTGAATTCTTCACTCTACAATTTCGTGACCTACCTACGTCTCATCCTCCCAAACCTTATGCGTGAGTGTCCTACCGCCGTACATACCTGCCTTAATTTGTTCTACGGCTTTCGCTTCAGCAGCATTTCGTGCCTGCATACCTGGATCGTTTGTAAGCGTTACTTCAAAAAAGCGCTTAAATTTGTTGCTTTTCGTTGAGAGGATTTTGGTGGTATCAAGAAACTGCACTGTAAGCGCGTTACTCTTAATTGCTCTCACAAACTCCGAGAGGAGTTCCCTTTCTTCGTCGTTATCGGCAAAGTCCTCGATGTGATTGAAGAGTGCCATCGCGCGCGGCACATGCCATTCTGCCAAGATAAATACTATATTGTGCCACGAACGCTCTTTCCAAAATCGAGCGACTTCTTTGTATTCGGTAATTGTGTCGACGGAAACTTCTTCAAGTAAGATATTCTTTTTGCTAACACCTTTTCCCATCAGTTCATCCTTAATGAGAGATGCGTACGTGGGCTTGTTTTCATCTCGCGACTTGCTCATTGCAACCAGATACGCTTCGGGATACGCTCGATTCATCTCAACAGTGGCAAGCACCCGATCTCTGCCGCCAGCAGGAAGTGCCGTCCCTAAGACGCGCGCACTATTCTCGTCACCAACGCCAAACGAGCTGGTCACATATTTTCCCTTTGCCTCGTTCCACCTCATGTTTCCAGTGAGAACGAAGAATGCATCAGGGATACCTTCTACATGATTCTGTAATGCTTCTTTTGTTTTTTCACTCGAGTGCCTTGATCGTTCACTCATATTTCCTCCTGCACTATATAAATTGGTCGTTTTTTAGTCTCTTCAAATGTCTTACCGAGGTAAAGTGCAATGATGCCGAGCATTACCGACAAAAAACCAAAGATAAGCCAAAGTGAACCCATGAGTAAACCAAGCGACTGAGTAGGTCCGACAAAAAATCCTTGTGTCCCCACAAGCACGAGATACGCACCAGCAAACAACACAACAAGAATGCCGATTTTTATAATCAGGCGGAGTGGTTTTTCTGAATAGGCAAGAATGATATCTGTAGCAAGACTAAAAAGTTTCATGAATGAGTAACCGGATTTTCCACCTTTCCGTGGCGCATGCACGACAGGCACGGTTGCTGTACGAAACCCTACCCATCGCACCATAACTGAGAAATATCGCATATGGTCCTGGATCGAAAGAACGGCATCAATCACCTTCCTGTGATACAAACCGAAATTCGTGAGTGTGCGGTTATGGCGACGCCCGGTGAGATAATTAAGAGAGGAATAAAATCCCCACGACACTAAAGATCGGAGCGCGCTGTCATGCCGTTTCTGCCGTGATCCAACGACGACGAAAAACCCTTCTTGGGCTTTCTGGTACATCTTTTCAATTTCTTCCGGCTGGTCTTGTAAATCGCAGTCCATAACAACTACCCACTCTCCCCGACTTGCCGAAAGTCCAGCAGTAATAGCAGGATACTGTCCAAAATTACGGGACAAGTTTAATCCGCGAACGTGAGGATCTTGTGCCGCCAGTTTTTTAATAACATCCCATGCGGTATCTGGACTCGCGTCATTAACTAAAATAATCTCAAAATCCGGGGTTATCTTTCCCACTACCGCGACAATACGCTGATACAGCTCTTCAAGAACGTTATCCGAACCATAGACGGGAATCACCACTGATATATTCGGTTTCACCTGAGTCTGCATGTACGCTTATCCTATACATTTTAAATTGATTTGGGAAGCTAGAGCAGACACAAAGATAAGTGATTTTCAGGCAGGTTTCGTTAATTAACGCAGTTACCTGGAACCAACGTACGCAGTTATACTGTACGACATGAGTTTAGACTCGAAAAGCGTCCTAGTAGGACTTTTGCGTCAAAGTGAAAAGTACCTCAAAACTGACATGGTGTACCTCGCTTCTGGAGGTTTTTGGCTTGTCGTTAGCCAAATAGTCTCTTCCCTTTCCTCGCTCGCACTTGCGGTTGCGTTTGCGAATCTAGTCTCGCCTGAGACCTACGGCACCTATAAATACCTCTTGTCGCTCGCAGGACTTATGTCGCTTTTTTCGCTCCCAGGAATAAACACTGCACTTTTGCGCGCAACGGCACAGGGACGGGGATCGACCATACATACCCTAACCCGCTCGCGCATTTTGTATGCGTGTCTCGGTAGCGTGGTAGCCCTCATTGGTAGCATCTATTATTTTGCGAATGTAAACACACTACTCTCGATTGCGCTCCTCATTATTGCTGCCACACTGCCGTTATTTGATACCCTCACCTCCTACCTATTCTATTTTGTCGGCAAGCGGCGATTTGATCTTCGCACGAAATACTATGCGCTCACACAAATAGTGAGTACTCTCGTGCTGATTGCAACGATTTTTTTAACCGACAATCTCATACTTATACTCATCGCCTACTTCGTACCATTGATCTGTATACGCGGAGCGCTGTACTGGCTCGTTGCTCGCACCATCCCGCGCACCGCTTTGAAGGACGAAGTAGCAGAGGTGAAGCAATACGGCATACATCTGACTGTCATGCAGATTCTCGGCACTATCGCCAACGAAGTTGATAAGATTTTAATATGGAAATTCTTAGGGCCAGTACAAGTTGCCGTGTATACTCTTGCTCTCGCCATTCCCGAGCAAATAAGAGGCCCACTGAAGGGCATAGGTGAACTCGCCTTTCCAAAGTTTGCGGAACAAACTCCTGAACAAATACGACGCAACCTCCCAGCGCTGTTTCGCAAGCTCGCGCTTTATGCGTTCGCACTTTTTGGTATCTCCATTCTCTACATGTTAGCCGCCCCATACATCTTTCAGCTTTTTTTTCCTCAGTATATGGAGAGTGCCTCCTATTCCCAATGGTTCGCGCTTTCCATGGTGGCTGGGGTGGCATCAATTCCTATTACAATTCTCGCCGCTCAAAAGAAAACATCACTACAATATGCCATCTATACTATTCAGCCCGTTATCACTATAGGATTTCTCATAATTCTTGTTCCATTGTACGGAATCATGGGTGCAATCATTGCACTCTTGCTGAGCAGGTTCATCACTCTAGCTATATATCTTGGTTCATTATTCACTCTGAGGTGATCGGCGTGTGACCTTTATATATCCGGGAGACGAGCGATTATGCGCCCTGCACTGCGTTTCCATGAGATATTCCTCAATGCGCTTCAGAGCTTCCTGTGCGCGGGCGTTCCCACCAATGAGGGCATCCTCGATGCCTCCGCCGAACGCCAAGGCATCATCCGACGGCACGAGATACGCCGTACGCTCATCGACAACCTCACGAATACTTTGCAAATCACTCGCCACAATTGGGATCTCGTTCTTCATGTAGGTAAAAAGTTTCAGTGGAGATGTAAACCGGGTTGAAAATTCGTCGATACCGGTATTCGGAAGAACAATCACATCTGCTGCTGCCATATTGCCTGCAAACCCTTTGTACAGACGAAAATCAAGGAATTGCACATTCGGATATTCTTTCGAAAGCTCGACGACCTGTTGTGGTTCACCTCCAACAATGGCGACGATAACATTAGTCGGAAGAATTTTAGATTCCTCCAGTAATGTGTCAAGACCCTTCCACCTATCGAGTCCAAAATTTTAATCAATAACCCTATAGACTAGCATGCCAAATTCTTAAAGAATGGGCGATCTTTTCTGCGTTTAGTTCACTTTATATTCAACCTAATCGGTTTCGCCAATTTTTCCACTATCAGACAGGGTCTATTCATAC
>SCVI01000007.1 GCA_004296925.1 Patescibacteria group bacterium
GGAGACATGCAGGAAGTGGTTATTCGAGATCGCCAGATGCTCGCAGAAGACGGAATGTTCGTAATTATTGCAACAATAAACCTACGAACAGGTACATTAAAAAAATCTCCAGACATAATTTCGCGAGGTTTTGTATATCTGCGAGAATCACAGGGACTCTTGTCTGAAACACGCATTCTCATTAAAAAGACCACGGAAGATCTCGCTTCTAACATGAATCCGGTTGATCTTGAATACATAAAAACAAACCTTACTGAAACAGTTGAGAGATATCTGTTCCAGAAAACATCGAAGCGTCCAATGGTAATACCAGTCTTGATTGGCGTGTAACCATTATGGTATGCAATCCTTCTCTTTCGAGAGTGGCCCTATACCAAAATGTTTCAACCATGAAACAGTGTTTGCAACACATAAAATAGAACGTGACGGCAACACTGTGTACGTATGCAGTTGGTGTGCAAAAGCCGATTGGTCTAAGGCGATGATTAAAAGTCTCGTACGAAGGCCTTCTCTATAAAATATTTTTTGTGAAAGCAAACAAAGCTCACTAGTAGTCTGCGGATGTGCTTTAATTGTTGAATGAAATACTTAGCTTCGAACGCTATTCACATAGGTAACTTTTTACGCGCCATAGGTGTGTATCTTCCCTACATAGTATATTCAACCTTTCTAGCCACCTTCGTTCCTGAATCAGCAGTCGGACTTATATTCGCAGCGGGTTCTATTCTTGCAGGACTTGCTATCCTATCCGCACCGCACCTGTTCCGACAATTCAGGACACATCGTGTACTTATATTTTCTGCATCTCTCGCAGCATTTGCACTCTTAGGGCTTTCACTGAAACTACACGCAATACTGATAATCGCATTATTCTTTACGGCATGGGTGTCAGGCTGGGTAGTGCAACTGGCACTCGACGTAATATTAGAAAAGATTTTAGATTCAAATGAAGACGCAACAGGTTCTGCGCGTGCTATCTTCTTAACCGCAAGCAGTGTTGCAGTTGCTATTTCATCACTCATTGTTGCAGTATCACTCACGAACGGTGACTACTGGCGTGTATTTATAATTGGTGCAGGTGCCTTTTTGGCGTGCGCGTACATATCATTTAGATTTTTCTCCGGCATTACACACGTAGAGCAAACAAACGTAAAAGTAAAAGATGCTTTTACTTATATTTTGAAAGATAAATCATTAACGGCGGTGATGAGTTCAGCTTTTCTCCTTCAACTCATTTTCGTGTGGAGCTCCATTTATATCCCTCTTTATTTACACAACCATGCACAACTTGAATGGTCGTCGATAGGTCTAATTCTCGCGCTCGCAATGGCGCCTTACATTCTTTTTCAAGTACCTATCGGGTATTTGGCGGATAAAAAGTATGGAGAAAAAGAATTTATTATTGGAGGATTTCTCATATCAGCAATCTCTTTTCTTGGTATGGCCTTTAGCGTTAACGCAGGAATAATATTGCTTGCGCTACTCGTAATAGGGTTACACATGGGCGGAGCACTCCTAGAGATAGCAACCGAAACGTATTTCTTTAAAAAGGTTCAGGCAAAAGATAGCGAACTTATTGGTGTATTCAGAGCACTCCGACAAGTTGCCACCATTGCAGGGCCAGTGCTTGGAAGTATTATGCTTTTCTATACCCCATTTGAATATGCATTTGGCGTCTTTGGTTTAGTAACCCTTATTGGTATTCCAATAGCTATGAGTATAGTAGACACTAAGTAGTTTCAGGTACACTAAACATTTTTTTATTTCTTACGATCATCTCCTCTTCTAAAAGCTTTATTAATTCTGCTTGAATACGTTTCTTTTTAAATGGAAGCTTGAATAAATCTACCGAAGTGTGTTTTTTAGCAACGAGGGCTCGAATAATCGCACCACGAATTTCTCGATTTGATCCTTTAAATCTGGTTTGTGTTTTATGTAATACGCTTTTCCGCGAAGGATTAGGATAAGTCATTTTCAAATACGACCCGTAGTCCATTAGTGCGGAATACCACTCACGCGGATTTTTTGTATCCAATGTTTTCGAAATGTAAGACGCTAGTTTCTTTTCAGTAACCATTTTTCTTTTCTTAAAAAAATGATGAATATATACACTACGAATATTTGTTTCAATCATTACTTCTGGTTCGTTCCATGAAAAGACACGGATAGCTTTTGCTGTATATTCCCCTACCCCTGGTAATTCTTTTAACAATTCATACTCACGAGGAATTTTCCCGTCATGAATGTTAACCACTTTTTTTGCGGCACTATGCAGCATTTTTGCACGCCGATTATAGCCCAAGCCTTGCCAAACTCTTAACACTTCACCTAATGAGGCACTTGCGAGTGCATGTACCGAGGGGAACGCACGTATAAACTCTTTGTACTTTGGTATAACTCTGTCCACCTGTGTCTGCTGGAGCATTACTTCCGAAACGAGAGTGCGGTACGGGCTTTTAGTTTTTCTCCAGGGTAGTGTGTGGCGTCCGTAATCTTTATAATAGGTGCAAACAATTTCTATAAACTCGCGTTTATGTTTTTGGCCAGCGCGAACCTGCAATAGGCCAGATTTTTGTAAGCGGATGGAACGAACAATCGTGCGCGCGTGCTTTACAGACATATCGTCCATAGAGTACCAGACCATTGTTCACGTATCTCCAATCTCTTTCAGGAATCAATGTTTCGAGCTCTTTTGAGATCTTTGTAAGATCAGTAGAATCAACAAGGTCAAATTTTCTTGCAAACCTCTTAACGTGAGTATCGGTAGGAATACCTTGCCAAATACCAAACAAATCGCCCAAAATTACATGTGCAGTCTTGTAGCCAACCCCTGGAAGGGTTACTAGTTCTTTTTCCGTTTTCGGCACTCTCCCGTCGTATTCAGTTATCACCTTCTTTGCCGACCCAATAATATGTCGTGCTTTGTTTCTAAAAAATGGAATGGAAGAAATTTCTCGTTCAAACACACGCGGAATCGCCTTTGCAAAATCGTGTGGCGTTTTGTATTTTTTAAACAGTACGCGAGTCACTTTGTTTACCACTTTGTCAGTACATTGTGCAGATAAAATAACCGCCACGGCAAATTGAAAGTGTGTCCTGTAAAGGAGTTCACTTTTCTGTGTAGGATATGCTTTTTTAAGATAGGAAACTATTTTTCTTGCTCTTTTTTTGCGTTCCTCATATTTAGAAATTTTCTGCATCATTCAGGCGCCAAATTCAGTTAAGTCTGCGAGCACCTCTTCGGCGTGCACTTGTGGCTTCACGTTCTCGTATATTTTTCTAATTACTCCGTTTGGATCAATAAGAAAGGAGGTGCGTTTAGTACCCATGTAGGTGCGCCCCATCATGGTTTTCTCTCCCCATACTCCGTATTGTTCAACTACACTCTTAACGGTATCGGCAAGA
>SCVI01000008.1 GCA_004296925.1 Patescibacteria group bacterium
TGGTAGGGGACGGTGTGAACGATGCTCCTTCTCTTACACAAGCAGATGTAGGTATTGCAATAGGCGCTGGAACAGACGTAGCTGTTGAGGCTGGAGATGTTGTTTTGGTAAGAAATAGTCCAATTGATGTGGTGCGACTTTTCATACTTGCTCGGGCGGTTTATACAAAAATGATTCAAAATCTCGTATGGGCTTTAGGATATAACGTAATTGCTATTCCCGCTGCGGCCGGAGTCTTTGCTTTTTGGGGATTTTTTCTTCGTCCGGAAATAGGTGCACTTCTCATGAGTCTTTCAACTGTCATTGTGGTAATCAACGCAATGACATTAAAAAGAATTAATTTACAAGTAACCTAATTAATTATGAAAAAGGAAATTACATATGGAGTAGTCGGTTTATTTATCGGTATCATAATTGGCCTTATTGTTTCTCCTATGACGCTAGGAACAAGACCTATGAGCTTTGCGGGATCGATGAACAGTACTGTAGACAAGCACTTTATAGAACAAATGATTCCTCACCACGAAGGGGCAATTGCAATGGCTGAGCTCGCACTCCAGCGATCGAAACGCCCTGAGATTTTGTCACTTGCAACAAATATCATTGAGGCACAACAAAAAGAAATCGTTCAAATGAATCAGTGGTACTCAAATTGGTTCTCCTCTTCAATTCCCGTCCACTCTATGGGAGGTATGGTTATGTCAGGCATGTCTATGGGTTCAGAGAAAGAACTTGAGATTCTTAGGAACTCAAAGGATTTCGATCTTGAATTTATTCGACAGATGATTCCTCATCATGAAATGGCCGTAGTGATGGCGGAAATGCTCGAGACTTCCAGTAATCGGAAGGAAATGCTGAATCTTGCGAAGCAAATTACTATCTCCCAATCCCAAGAAATAGAAACAATGCGAGGTTGGTACACGTCATGGTCTGTAATAAAGTAAGGGATTCTGTATATTAAACAATTACATGCTCTTACACGTTCTAAACAAAATACTTCGAAAGCCTGCATATTCGTTAATTGGTGGTTCTGTATCGTTGGTTGCATTTGCGGGAGCTGTTTGGCTACCAAATATTCCGTTGCTATGGGAAATTATGAATCATCCAAATGTTGCGTTGGGAGAAAAATTAAGTGTTCCGATATCGCTTCTTGGTTCAATAGCAACAAACTTCACTTTGTTTACTGCGACTTATACGATTCTTATAGCTATCCTTATCGGCCTGAATGTTGCAACCGCCGTATATCTTGTCCAGCATAGAGTGAAGGAAATGCAGAAAAATGGTATAGCGACCGGCATGCTTGGAGTATTGAGTGGTATTTTCGGTATTGGATGTGCTGCGTGCGGAACATTATTATTAACGAGCGGACTTTCAATCATTGGAGCGACATGGATTCTTTCGTACTTACCGCTTCATGGAGCAGAATTTGGTATACTTGCGGTATTATTACTCACGGTCTCGCTTTATATAACACTTCGAAATATTAAAAATCCAAGAGTCTGCGTTATTACATAAATTATTCTTCGATACTATGAAAAATATACTCATTGTAGGCTTTGTTGTTCTCGCGCTTCTTGGGGGTATGTGGTGGTCACAAACACTCGAGAAGACTGCAAACGATACTGTAACTACGAACGGACTGCATTCGCATCCAGAGTTGGAAATTTATGTAAAAGGGGAAAAAATAGATATCCCCCAAAACTTAGGGTTAGGAGCTGTACATTCTCCAATACATACACACGACGACGTTCCGATTATTCACCTAGAATTTTCGGGTGTGGTAACGGAAAGAGATATGAAGCTTGCAGAGTTTTTTAAAGTGTGGGGGAAAGATATAAACTCTTTTGGATCCGATATACAAATGACAGTAAATGGTGAAAATAATACAGAGTTTGGCAACTATGTTATGAAAAACGGCGATAAAATTGTGCTCCGTTACGAATAGTTTAGGAATGGAAAAGTCAGTAAAGAGTCTTTGTTTGTGAGTGTAATCCTGATTCATCTCGTACGTCTAGTCTTAGGTAGCATTAGAAGTATTGCTGTTATAGAGAGATAGTCGAATCTCAAATACGCATACTATTCATTAATTAATTTCGTAAATATGACTCAAAAAAATATAATTATTGGTGTTATTGTGGTAATTGTTTTGATAGGGGGCGCTTGGTTTCTTATATCTCCTAAACAAGACGTAGGTACTGCAACTACGTCTGGTACTGAAGAACAAACTGATACAAAGACAAACACGCCAACTCAATCTGTTAAGGCAACAGGAACTCTTCGTTCTACCTTTACACAAGGAGGAAACTATACATGTACTCTAACTACCATTGATGATTCAAATGGTAAAACGACAGGTACAGTATACGCATCAGGCGGGAAGACGCGTTCTGACTTTAAAATACAATCCTCGTCAGGTACGGTTACAGAACTTCATGTTATTCGAGATGGTGTAACCGCATATACGTGGGTAGCTGGTCAATCCTCAGGTACCAAAATGGCAATTACTGCCTCTAGTTCAGTAGTTCCACGTCAGCCATCAGGCGCGGTGATTTCTGTGACAGACGATTCTTCAGTCAGTACAGACTGTCATCCATGGCTTCCTGATGTATCGCAATTTGTTCCTCCAACAAACATTACGTTTGTGAAGGGTTAAGTTTTAAGATGCATTACAAAAAAACTCCGTTTGTGCGGAGTTTTTTTGTGGGACTTGGTACAATATATTTTAAGAATGTTAACTGAAAGCGTATGCGAAAGGTGTCCGTAGTTAAAAAAACAAAT
>SCVI01000009.1 GCA_004296925.1 Patescibacteria group bacterium
CGCGTCATTGTCCCTCAGCTTGCACGTTCGTTCGGCGTGTTCTTTTCTGCTGGTGAAATGCGAGGCAAGGTTTGTTTCGGTGCAAAGATTATTCCTGCACGTGGCGCATGGATTGAAATTGATTCAGAAGCAGACGGTGCGATTTTTATAAAGATTGACCGAAAGCGAAAATTCCCTGCAACCACATTACTCCGTGTTCTTGGTGCATCGTTTGACCGCGACCTCACTACACTCTTCGAGAGAGTTCCTGGTGGAAAAGCAGCTATTCAAGCAACGCTCGATAAAGATACTGCTAAGACTATAGAAGCTGCATACATTGAAATTTACCGAAGACTCCGTGACGGCGATCTTGCAACTCCAGATACAGCACGTGAATACGTAAAGAGTATCTTTTCACCTGAGCGATACGACCTTTCGTATCCAGGACGTCATCGCTTCAATCAACGATTTAACGGTTCAATGGACAAGAAAGATCTTGAAGAGAGAACTCTTTCTTTGGATGACCTTGTGAAAATTGTCGCGCACATCATTGAGCTCAATAATACGCCTGGTGCGGTTGGTGACGACATCGACCACCTTGGTTTCCGCCGCGTGAGACAAATTGGTGAACTTTTAGAGGCACGCGTTCGTGTTGGTCTTTCTCGTATGAAAAGAAACATTCAAGACAGAATGTCGACCATTGATGTTGAAACATCGCTTCCAGCACAACTCGTCAACCCTCGTCCTCTTTCGGCGGCTATTAAAGAGTTCTTTACTGCGAACCAGCTCTCACAACTTGCAGCACAACAGAACATTCTTGATGAGCTTGAAAACTTACGAACAGTTTCAGCGCTTGGTCCTGGAGGCTTAACACGTGAACGAGCAGGCTTTGAAGTTCGCGACGTGCACACATCTCACTACGGAAGATTGTGCCCAATTCAAACACCTGAAGGTCAGAACATTGGTCTTATTCTTCGTCTTGCAACCTATGCACGTATTAACGATTTTGGTCTTATTGAAACTCCGTATGCAAAGGTAGAGAAAGGAAAAGTGACCGATGAAATTGTATACCTCAATGCGTTTGAAGAAGCACAGCATCCTATTGCACACGCAGCCGTAGGACTTTCTACTGACAATAAACTTACTGACGAATACGTTGAAGCACGTCTTCAGGGTGAACCAGTACTTCTTCCTCGAAACGAAATTAAATACGCCGACATCGCAACCAACCAAATGTTCTCTATCGCAACATCGATGATTCCGTTTGTTGAGAACGATGACGCAAACAGAGCGCTCATGGGTTCGAACATGCAGAAGCAGGCGACTCCATGTGTCGCACCAGAAGCTCCTATTGTTGCAACAGGTATTGAATCGATGGCAGCGAGAGATACTGGACGTCTCATCTATGCAAAGGAGGCAGGCACCATTACTGCAGTAGATGCACAACACATCATTCTTAAAGATGAGAAAGGGAAGTCGCACGAGCACAAACTCATACCGTTTTCTATGACGAACGAGTTCTCGTGCTTCAATCACCGTCCCGCAGTTTCTTTGAATCAAAAAGTAAAACGAGGTGATCTATTGGCCGACACTTCATCATCGGATGGTGGACAACTCGCACTTGGACAGAACGTTCGCGTTGCCTTCATGAGCTGGTCTGGTAATAACTACGAAGACGCAATCATCATTTCAGAACGATTGGTTCAAAATAATAAATTCTCCACAATTCACATCGAAGAATTCGATGTTGCTGTTCGTGACACTAAGCTTGGGCCAGAGGTTACTACTCCAGACATTCCAAACGTCTCAGAAACTAAACTCCGTAACCTAGACGAGGAAGGAATCATCCGAATTGGTGCAGAAGTGAGACCGGGAGACATTTTAGTTGGAAAAGTAACTCCAAAAGGTGAAACACAACTTACTCCAGAAGAGCGTCTTCTTCGATCTATCTTCGGTGACAAGGCAAAAGATGTGAAGGATACATCGCTTCGAATGGAAGGAGGAAAGCGAGGTCGCGTTATTGGTGTGAAAGTATTTTCACGCGAACAAGGCGACAATCTTGAATCAGGAACTATCAAAAAAATCTATATCACCATTGCACAGCTTCGTAACGTGTCTGTTGGAGACAAGCTCGCAGGACGACACGGTAACAAGGGTGTTATTTCCCGCGTTCTTCCGGCAGAAGACATGCCGTACATGGAAAACGGTGAACCAATTGATGTCATTTTGACACCACTCGGTATTCCATCTCGTATGAACCTCGGGCAGATTCTTGAAATGCACTTAGGACTCGCAGCTAACGAGCTTAATTATCAAGCAATTGTCCCTTCGTTTGCCGGCGCAACTGAATCTGAAATTAGACAGGAACTAAAAACTGCAGGATTCTCAGAGTCTGGAACTATGACACTTTTTGACGGAAGAAATGGAGAGAAATTCCAACAAGCAATTGCAGTTGGATTCATGTATATCTTAAAACTGCACCACATGGTGGAAGACAAAATCCACATGCGATCAATCGGTCCGTACTCTCTTATTACGCAACAGCCTCTTGGCGGTAAAGCACAAAACGGAGGTCAGCGTTTCGGAGAAATGGAAGTATGGGCACTTTTGGGTTACGGCGCAGCGTACACCTTAAGAGAAATGCTCACGATTAAATCTGACGACATTCAGGGACGTTCAGCTGCCTTCGATTCCATTGTAAAGCGTCGTCCAATTGAACACATGAATACACCCGCGGCCTTCAATGTTCTTGTGAATCATCTTCGAGGACTTTGTCTCGATGTGATATTGGGTAGAAACGATGGCGTAGACACCGAAGCACCTAGAAAATTTAACAGAAATCGAGCAGATCGCTCCTAACCAAAACATATATGGATCAAAAACGAGGAAAGGTCATAGATGCAACTGAATTCGACTGGGTAGGACTTAAAGTCGCAAGCCCTGAGCGTATTTTAGATTGGTCATGGGGAGAGGTTCGAAAACCAGAAACGATTAACTACCGAACACAGCGATCTGAGAAAGATGGTCTATTCGACGAAAGAATTTTCGGTCCAGAAAGAGATTTCGAGTGTTACTGCGGTAAATACAAAGGGCCACGTTTTCGCGGAATTATCTGTGAGAAGTGTAGTGTTGAAGTAACACGTGCCATCGTTCGTCGTGAACGCATGGGTCACATTGAACTCGCAACACCTGTTGCACACATTTGGTTTTTGCGTAGCGTTCCTTCAAGAATTGCACTTATTCTTGGAGTGTCGGCATCTGACGCTGAAAAGGTTGTTTACTTTGCTGGATACATTGTTACGAAAGTAAATACAGATGAAAGAGATCGATTGCTTCGTGAACTTGAGAATGAATACAAGACAAAGTTTAAGGCGGTCACAAATGAAAAAGCGCAAACAGAACTTAAGGCTCTCATGCAAACAGCCAAGTCTGATATTGAAAGCATTCAACCAGGTGTTGTATTGGACGAGATTGAGTACCATCGATTTTCAGTGAAGTATGGTTCATTCTTCGAGGCGGGAATTGGCGCAGAAGCTATTTACCAGATTTTCAAATCGCTTGATCTCAACAAATTAGTAAAGCAGTTGGAAACGAATCTTGAGACTGCAGGCGCCGCTGAACGTGAGAAACTCGGTAAGAGACTTTCACTTATTCGTTCAATGATTAAGGCAGGAGTTCGTCCTGAATGGCTTTTCCTTACCCGTATCCCAGTAACTCCGCCAGCGCTTCGTCCAATGGTTGCGCTTGAATCAGGTCGTCATGCAACGTCTGACGTCAACGACCTCTACCGACGCGTCATCAACAGAAACAACCGCTTGACTAAACTTCGCGATATCTACGCCCCTGAAGTAATTCTAAGAAACGAGAAGCGTATTCTTCAGGAAGCTGTTGACGCACTTCTCGACAACTCAATTCGTCGAGGCGGTGCTGCATTTTCCGCAGCAAGCCAAGCACAACGCCGACCACTTAAGTCGCTTGCTGACTATCTAAAATCAAAACAAGGATACTTCCGATTTAACCTTCTTGGTAAGCGCGTCGACTACTCAGGTCGTTCGGTTATCGTTGTTGGTCCTGACCTTCAGCTCGATGAATGCGGTCTTCCAAAGAAGATGGCGCTCGAGTTGTTCCGCCCATTCATTATCGCAAAATTGTTAGAGCGAGAACTTGCTCACAACATTCGTGGTGCAGGAAGACTGATTGAAGAAGGTATCCCAGAAGTATGGGCAATTCTCGAAGAAGTAATTCAAGGTAAGCATGTACTTTTGAACCGCGCTCCTACACTTCACCGTCAAGGTATTCAGGCATTCCGTCCACGACTTATTGAAGGTAATGCTATTCAGTTGCACCCACTCGTATGTCCTGCATTTAACGCTGACTTCGACGGTGACCAGATGGCGGTACACGTACCACTTTCAGATGAGGCGCAGCTTGAAGCCGCAACTATTATGTCGGCCGCAAGAAATGTCTTGAAGCCAGGAAGTGGTCAGCCGGTTATCTTCGAAAAACCACTCGACATTGCACTCGGTGTTTACTGGATGACACGCGATATTCCTAACGAGAAAGGAGATGGTAAGTACTTCCAAACACCAAATGCAGCAATTCTTGCATACGATTTTGGTGATGTAGGTATTCACGCCAAAATTCAAGTAGACCCAACGAAGGATAATCCAAAGCATGCACAGTTTAATGGAGAGAGATTTGAGACCACTGTAGGACGACTTCTCTTCAACTCAATTCTTCCAAAAGACTATCCGTACATTAATCATGAAGTGAAGACGCGAGAACTTTCAAAACTCGTTGACGACGTCATTCGAACGTACGGACTCGCCGAAACGCCACGCATACTCGACAAACTAAAGAAATTTGGTTTTGAGTTTGCAACCCGATCAGGTGTCTCATTCAGTTTTGACGACCTTGTGGTTCCGGAAAAGAAGAAAGCATTGGTAGAAGAAGCACGAAAGGAAATACAGGAAATTAACATACAGTACGCAAACGGCTTGCTTACTGCAGATGAAAAATTAAGATTATCAGTAGAGATTTGGCAAAGAACTATTGGAGCAATTGAAAAAGAGATTCTTCCTTCGCTTGACACATTGTCATCTGTTTACACAATGATTGTCTCAGGCGCCAGAGGTTCCGTTCGTCAGCTGTCTCAAATGGCTGGAATGAAAGGATTGGTGACAAACACTGCAGGACGCGTTATTGAGTTCCCAGTTGTTTCTTCAATGAAGGAAGGTCTTACACCAACCGAATACTTCACCACAACGCACGGATCGAGAAAGGGTCTTACCGACACTGCGCTTAAAACAGCACACGCCGGATACCTTACTCGAAGACTCTTCGATGTCGCCCAAGACATCATGATTGCAGAAGCTGATTGTATGACTAAGCTCGGTATTTATATTAAGCGTATGCGTACGTCAGGAATGGAAGCAGATCTAACTAAGCTCATCACGGGACGTGTGCTTGCTAAAGAAGTTGAGGTGAATGGAAAAACATGGAAGCGAGGAACCCTCCTTACTAAAGAAGATGCAATGGAAATTGATGCAGGTGGAGTTAGTGAAATTATGGCGCGTTCTCCTATGTCATGTGAAAGCGTACAAGGGGTGTGTCAGAAATGTTATGGTTCCGACCTTGCAACGCGAGAACTCATTGATCTTGGAGAGGCGGTAGGAACTATTGCTGCTCAAGCAATCGGTGAACCAGGAACTCAGCTTACTATGCGTACTTTCCACACAGGAGGTGTCGCAACTATTGGTGGAGACATAACGCACGGCTTGCCGCGCGTTGAGGAGTTGTTCGATAAACGACCGCCGAAAGCTGCTGCGATACTTTCCGAAGTAACTGGTGAAATTCTTGAAATCCGAGATGACATGGGAGTGAAGACGCTTGTTGTACTTCCTGAGAAAACATCGGACAAAAAAGACAAAATTGAATACGTAGTTCCATTTAGACGTGTTGCTATTGTAGGAGTTGGAAGCAAAGTGAACAAAGGAGATCCACTCACCGATGGTTCTATCAACCTCGATGAGTTGTTTGACCTAGCAGGAGCCCAGAGACTTCAGGAATACATGATTGATGAAGTTGCTCAGATTTATGATCTCCAAGGTGCTCCCGTGTCCCACAAGCACATGGAAGTTATCATCCGACAAATGTTCTCACGCGTTAAAGTAACGCAACCAGGTGATAGTACCCTCATCAAAAACGAAGTTATTGAAGTTGCAAACGCTGAAGCAATCAACGCAGAGCTTGAAGAAGCCGGCAAAGAACCTGCAAAGTTCCATCGTATGGCACTTGGTATTACAGAAGTATCCTTGAACCGAAAGAGTTTTCTTTCTGCAGCATCCTTCCAGCACACCACACGAACACTCATCACCGCGTCCCTCAAAGGTCTTGTTGATCCACTCAAGGGTCTTAAAGAGAACGTTATTGTAGGACGTATTATTCCTGCGGGAACTGGTTTTGCTGGCAGTAAAAAGCACGCACGTATTCAGGCATTCCAAGAGACACGAGCAAAAGAAATGGCACTACGAGCTGAAAATGAAGACAGGGGAGACAGGATGTCTGACCTTGCGTAAGTAAACGGTTGTCAGTGGTAGTGGCGTAGTTATGTTTCTGGTAGGAGGCATGCGACGCTTGTTGACTCCAGAATTCAAAAAAATACACCATGAGCGATACTGTCGAAAAAATCAAAGAACGACTTTCTGTCCTTGATGTTGTGGGGCAGTATGTGAAGCTCACCCGCGCAGGGAAGTATTACAAAGGACTTTCTCCATTTACGAAAGAGAAAACTCCATCATTCTTTGTTTCGCCCGACAGAGGTTTGTACCACTGTTTTTCGACAGGAAAAGGTGGTGACATGTTTACATTCCTTCAAGAAATGGAAGGGGTAGACTTCCGTGGGTCACTTAAATTACTTGCTGAAAAAGCTGGCGTACCGCTTGAGTTTGAGAAACCGGAAGAGAGAGATCAACGCGAACGGCTTTATGCTGTACTCGATGCTGCTACAGAAATATTTGTTGGTAACCGAAAGGAAAGAAAGGATGTAACGGAATACTTGCTTTCGCGAGGGCTTACTGATGACACCGTTAATCAATGGTCAGTAGGATATGCCAACAAAGAATGGCAATCGTTGTATGACTCACTAAAAAAACTCGGTTTCACTGATACTGAAATAAAAGAAGCAGGACTCATAAAGATACCTGAAAGTGAAGAACAAAAACCTGATACGCCTGTGCGTTTCTACGACAGGTTTCGCGGGCGAATTATGTTTCCTATAAGAGATATTTCAGGAAGAGTTATTGCTTTTTCTGGAAGGATTTTTGAGGACGACCCTAAGCATCCGCAGGCGAAGTATTTGAACTCTCCTGAAACGCCCGTGTTTGAAAAGTCGCGCGTATTTTATGGCTTAGATAAAGCACGAGAAGGAATAAGAACACTTAAGTCCGCTCTCTTGGTTGAAGGTCAGATTGACCTACTCATGGCGCATCAATCGGGATATAAGAACGCACTCGCAACATCAGGAACATCATTCACTGATTGGCACGCAGACCTTATTAAAAGGTACTCTACAAATTTACTTATTGCATACGACGGTGACAGCGCTGGTGTTTCCGCTGCCGGTCGCGCATCAGGCATAGCACTTGGAAAAGGTCTGGATATAAAAATTGTAAAATTACCGCCAGGAAAAGATCCTGCCGATATTTTATTGAAAGATAAAGAGTTGTTTCGTGGCGCAGTGAAAGGGGCACTTCATGTAGTGGACTTTTATCTTTCTCATATTGCTGACGCTAAGTACGACCAGCGTACGTTTCGTCTTGAAGTATCAAGAACGGTGCTTCCATATATTGCGCTCATTCCACATAAAATTGATCAGGCGCATTTCGTAAACAAAATTGCAGAAGTCCTTGGCGTGCCTGCTGAAGCAGTGCAGTCTGAGCTTAAAAAAATTCGCACCGCTGAACCGCTTGAACTAAAGCCAAACGAACATATCCCTCTCATTCAGAAAGAAATAGCAAAAGCTGAACCCTTTCTTTCACGAGCCGACGTAGTTATACGTCTAGCATTCGGTCTCTCGCTTCTTTTTAAAGAGCGAAAAGATGACATGCGAACGAGTGAGGCTAAAGAAGCACTTATTTCTGCACTTGGCGAAGAACGATTCAATGCTCTTTCAGAAAGTGATACTGACCGAGGCGCTTTATTTGAAGCAGATCTTTTTCTTGAACGCAATGAAGGAGGTAGGGAGGATGAGGCGCTTAAAGATTTGTATGATGCCTTGAAGCATGAGTGTAAGCATGAAGAGTATCGAGAGACTCTTGCCATGTTACGTGCCGCAGAAGCATCGCTTGATAGTGAGGAGGTTGAGAAATTTATGAAGCGTTTAAACGAACTTGCGCCTACCCTTCAATAAAGGTAGAGTCTATTAACTTACATTATATGAAGAAAAAGAAGATAAAAAAGGCAGTTGCAAAGAAGGTTGTTAAGAAACGACCAGCAGCTAAAGCGCGTGCATCTGTAAAAAAGAAGAGTGTTGCCAAGAAGAGTGTGGTTGCAAAGAAAAAGACGGTTAAAAAGGTTGCTAAGCAGAAGGTGGTAAAAGCTATTCCTCAAAAAGTAGTAAGCAAAAAGAAACGCGAACAACTTGAAACAAAGGCAACAAAACTTATAGCGAAAGGAAAGGAGCGAGGATATGTTACCTACAACGAAATTCTTAAGGAATTTCCTACAATTGAAGATAACGTGATTTTCCTTGAAGACCTGTACGAACGGCTTTCAACTTCCGGTATCGATATTCTTGAGTCAGGCGGGATGCTCGAAGATGTACCTGATGAGGTGGTTATGCGAGGCGGGTATCGTGGTGAAGGTTCAGCACATGACTCTATTCAGATGTATCTGCGTGAGATTGGACAATACCCACTTCTCACTGGGCAAGAGGAGCGCGATTTTGCTAAGCGAATTACTGAAGGAGATGACGAAGCAAAGAATTTACTTGCGCGAGCAAACCTTCGTCTTGTTGTTTCTATCGCAAAAAAATATGCGAGCCGTTCATCTGATCTTTCACTTCTAGACTTAATTCAGGAAGGAAACCTAGGTCTCTTTAAGGCAGTTGATAAGTTTGACTACGAGAAGGGCTTTAAGTTCTCGACTTACGCAACGTGGTGGATTCGACAGGCTATTACGAGAGCGTTAGCGGACCAATCACGTACTATTCGTATTCCTGTTCACATGGTGGAAACCATCGCAAAGTATAAACAAATAGTTCGAAGACTTGAACAAGACCTAGGTCGTGACCCAATGCCTGAGGAAATTTCTGCCGAAATGGGTGTAGATATTGAAAAGGTTTACCAAATTGAGCAAATTAACCAAGAGACACTTTCTCTTGAAGCACCAATAAGTTCTTCTGACGACGACGACGCATCAGCAAGAGGGGATTTTGTGGCTGATCACTCACTTCCAACCCCTGATCAGGAGACCGCGCATCGTATTCTTGTTGAACAGCTTCATGAAATTTTGAACGACTTAACTCCAAAAGAACGTAAGATTCTTGCAATGCGACACGGGCTTGAAGATGGCATTTACCATACACTTGAAGAAGTCGGACAGGAGTTTGGTGTAACACGTGAACGTATTCGCCAAATTGAGGCAAAAGCTTTGGACAAAATTCGTACTCACGGAAAAGCAAAGAAGTTGAGGAGTTACTAAGTTCTTGTAGTGTGAGTTTTTTTTGGTTCGCTCTTGTAAGAGATTTTTCGTTTTGCCATGTCGTGCTCGTATTGTTCTTTCAGTTTTATGTAGAGCTTTGGAGTAAGAAATCCTCTGTGATGCAATTTCTTCAACAATTTTTCTTCAACTCTGTAAGCGCTTCTTAGTGCAAGGGCGCTGTCGAGCTCGTTCACCACTAGAGGGTGTTCTTCTTTTATGCTCTTCTTTCTTTTGCATGCATCGTCTCTGTAATCTTCATAAAGTTTCTTTGTTCTCTCAATGACAAGAGGTGTAAATGCACCATGATTTTCCGTGAGAGTATCTATAGCTGTAAGTTCTTTGAGTGCCTTATGTGCAATAATCTCGTGGGTTCTGTAATGTAAATATTGTTCGCGTACCAATTCAGCGGGGCTAATAGGTGGCAAAAAGGAACGCAATCTACGCGCCATGTTTTCGAATACATCACGGTAATCGTTTGTTTGGTGAGGATCTGGATTAAGATTCCCTTTTTCAGCACTTTCTTCTTGCAATGTGAGTTTGCCGTAGATGCGTCTGAATACTGATTCGGTCATTTCGTCGAAGGCATATAATTCTTTTAGTACTTCTTTTTCTCTACCAATTAAATACATACGGAGTGTTTGCTCAGCAAGTGTATTACTTGGTTCTACGTCGTGAAGTGCGTTGTCAATGAATTCTGACGCATGTTGCGCATGTAGATCCCTACTGACAGTGTCCGGTACGTACCCTTTGGATGTATAGGTTGCGAGTTTTGAGATGGTGGTTCCATGAATGAGTATTTGAGCTTCGCGATAGGCTGCTTTCTCGATTGGCGTAAGAAGTCCAACCTTCAGACGGCGCATGACAGGACCTACGAGAGGAGCCTTTATAAATAGTGTCGCAAAAATACACGCAACCGTAAGTACAAGTAAGAATTCATGAGGTGAGAAGGCAAGAGTCCATCCAGGGATAGTTAGGTCCACTGGCACCAAGAACACCAACATAATGGCAAGTGCCCCACGAAGCGAGCCCCATGCGAGAACGTGTTGCCATGCAAGCGAAATGCGCTCGTTTGGAGCTGCTATTAGATTGTATGGCGTAAGCGTTATGTAGATAGAGAGTGCTCTTGCGATGGCGACTATTATGATCGCGGCTATTATTGGAATAATAAGCACTGAAGCGGTTTCAGGGATTCTTGCTACAAATAATCCTACAAGAATGAAAATGACCGAGTTTGCAAGAAATGCAAAATGACTCCAAAATCTATCAATAAATTCTTCTGCGTGCGGTGTCACTTTGTATCGACCGTAGTTACCCATAACTACCGATGCAACTGTGGTAGTAATGATAGGTGAAAGTTGGATAATACTCCAACCTGCATGAGCAAAAATTTCGTTTAAAAATTCAGCTGATAAAAAGCTTAAGTGTGCAAGCACAATCATAAGTGCTATTGCAATGAATTCGTTTTGCCTAAATTTTCCAATTAGCTGCGCTATTCCGAAACCAAAAATCAGTCCGAATAACGCTCCTCCGAGAAGCATAATTAAGAAGGTAACAACTCCGGCGCCGAGTGCCGTGACACTTATTCCTGTATCTATAAGTCCAAGAATGATAATAAATAGCGCGAGCGCAGTTGCGTCGTTCATTAAGCTTTCTCCTTCAAAAATGAGGGAAAGTCGTCTTGGGGCACCAAACTCTTTAAAAAGCGCGAGAACCGCTACAGGGTCGGTTGCTGAAATAAGTGCTCCGAAGAGAAGCGTAATGAGGAATGGTACAGGAATATTTAGCCAGCCAAATACAAACCACAAACTCCCTCCTATCAAAAACGCTGATATGAGGTAGCCTACAATGGCCAGCATCATGATTGGGCGGAACTCTTCCACCACTCGTCGCACATTCATATTGAATCCCGATTCGAATATAAGGATAGGTAGGAATATAAAGAAGAGTAGTTCAGGGGTGAGTTGGAACTCTCTTAGGAATTCAAATAGTGGAAGCGCTGAGAGAGGTACTAGTAGAACGCCAACGAATGTCAAAAGCACTGTGTAGGGAAGTTTGTAACGTATGGAAACAAAATATACAAGACTCGCAATAGCGAGCATGAGAAATAGTGCAAATGCTGAAGCCACAGTAAGCATAAGTGTAAAAGGGGAGACGCCGTTTCCGGCGTCATGCGAAGTATCGTACTCCTCTCAAGGATGTGAAGCAAGTGGACTATTTATAATTCTATACCGCAAAAACACACAAAGGTATACTGTGGCTATGGCACGCCGTACGAAGACTCCTTTATACCCAATAAAACATTGGAGCCATTCATCTCTAGTTTCATTTCTTAGAAATCAGCTCGCATGGTACAAGCGTTATGTTGAAAATGTTAGAGATACTCCTTCAACACCCGCAGGTATCATAGGACGATCAGGGCATGTAGCGCTCCAACATTTTTACAGCGGGCTTTCAAAAGAAGCTGGTATCGCACTTGGTCTTGAATATTTGAGAAATGTTCCGGATTTTGAAGTTCAATTTGGTAAAGCAAAAACAAAAAGTGCACAAAAAAAGAAACGAGCATCAATGGAGCGAGACTATCTCCGCGCAGTTTCATACTACTTAGCTCGACCTCCTCGTCATAAGGTACTAGGTGTAGAAGTCATGGCAACCGCGAGTGTTGAAGGACTTCCTATTCCTTTGAAGGCAATTTCAGATCTTGTGGTTGTTTCTCGTATTGACCCTAAAGCGGTAGATATTATCGACCATAAATTTGTTGATTCGTTTAGCAAAAGCGGCGCTCGAAAACCGTTGTTTGTTATTCAAGCAATGTTCAATTACTACACAGTACAAACTCTATACGGTAAACCCGTTAAACGTTTTATTGTGTACGAATGCAAGAAAACAAGAAACGCCGATGGGTCGAGTCAGTTAAAAAAGTACGTACTTAATTTCGATGAATGCGAGGAGGAGTTTGAGGTTTTTCATCGACTTATTAAAGATGCGAGTTTAGAAATTACACGTGAGCGATTGTATCTTCCAAATCCCTCCGACATGTTTGAGGGGGAGAATTCTTTTGAGGTTTATAAAATGGGTCTTGCTGAATAAAAAAACCGCCTTAAAGGGCGGTTTTTTTATTCAAGCGAAATAGTTTTTATTTCATAGCTGCGTCGATTGCAGCTTTTATGGTTGCGATAGGTAATGATCCCGAGATTGGAATCTGCGCACCTGTTTTCGTGTTAATGATTATACTGTACGGAGTACCTTGTCCTCCTGCTGCAATTGCGTCGTTATATTCTGTTTCTACTCGTTTTTGGAACGTGTCTGAATTAACACACGCATCAAACTTTGCTTTATCGGCTCCTACACCAACCGCGGTTGAGGTAAGTGCATCGATATCAAACAGGGTATTAATGGGAGCTTGTTTGAATATCGAATCAATAAAGTTCCAATATGCATCATTGCCTGCAATTGAGGCTACACACTCAGCACCGAGTGACATTTTTGGTGCATTTGGGTGTAGTTGTTGAAGAGGAAAGTTACGCATTACCCACGCAACTTTTCCATCATATGAATCAACTACTTGTTTCATTGTCTCGTGAAATTGTTTACAAAATGGACATTCGAGGTCAATATACTCGACAACAATAATTGGGGCGTTTATATTCCCGCGGATGTGATCAGCTTCAGTCACTTCAGGTACATTCTTTTGTGTCTGTGCATTTTTTGTGGGTGGTGTATTGGAAACTGGTGTGCCTACGCGTCCTGTAAAAAAGAGCCCAAGACCGATGAGTGCTCCAGCGATGACTATTGAGATAGGTACAAGAAGATTTTGATTTTGTTGCATGAGATTATATATGTCTGCGTGCTAGGATAACCCAGTAAGGATATCACACGCTATCTCTATGTATGACATTGTTATATACAGTATTTTAGGACTCATTGAAGGTGTTACTGAGTTTCTTCCTATATCTTCTTCCGGGCATCTAATCGTAGCCCGCTCACTTCTTGGCGTGACTTCCACTCAGGGTCTTGCGGTGGATGCAGTGTTACAGCTCGGTGCCATTCTTGCGGTGGTCGTTTATTTCTATAAAGATTTAATTTCGCTACTTCAGGCAGGAGCACAACGAATCATTGGACGTATTCCGAATCAGGAAGATGAGAGATTATTGCTAGCACTTTTCGTAGGAACAATTCCTGCGCTCGTGCTCGGATTAATGCTTGAAAGCTTCATGGATACTGTATTTAGAAATACTCACTTAGTGGCGTACGCACTCATCGCTGGTTCGGTAGTCTTTATTTTTGCTGAATATGCATCAAAAAAATATGCATCAAAAAAAGGTGTGGAATCTATCGGATTATGGAAGGCTCTTCTTATCGGATTTTTTCAAACAATAGCTCTTGTACCTGGGATGAGTCGCTCTGGTATGACTATTTCTGGCGGTTTGTTTTTAGGGCTTTCCAGAGAAGCTTCAGCGCGATTCGGATTCCTTCTGTCTATCCCAATTATTACTGGTGCTGGATTGAAGAAATTTATTGAATTAGGAACAGGAGGAGAGTTGATCGCAATTGGATTACCACTCGTGGTAGGAAGCGGTGTAGCTTTTGTGAGTGGGTTACTTGCCATACATGCACTGCTCACATTTTTACGCTCACATCCGCTCCATGTGTTTACTATATACAGAGTTTTACTTGCTCTCTCGATATTATTTTTCTTGGCACCTTAATTGCACAAAGTTTAGTAAGAATTTCGACGACTTCCAAGTGCTTTTCCAATAAGAAAGATTCCGCCAATGAGTACAAGTAAAAGGAGTGGATAAAAGAGCCAGCGTAAACTTACTATAGTAAATAGTATTTGTTTAAAAAATCGTAATACGTCAAACGAAGATTGCGCATTTCCTACAGATGCAGTTTGATCAGCGGGTATATATGTTGATGCACCCAACACTTGTCCCGATTCTTCGTTGGGAGATTTTTGTGCAACAAGATCGTTTTTTAGAATTTCAGCGGCCTTTTCGCGAAGCGCTTCTGTTGTGTCGTACAACGATTGAGTGCTACTGGTAATGACAGGAAGTACCGCGGTCGCAATTTGTTGGGCAGTATTAACAGCA
>SCVI01000081.1 GCA_004296925.1 Patescibacteria group bacterium
CATTGCAACTTCATAACTTATCATTTGTGAAGAAGCACGGATACCACCTAGTAATGAGTATTTATTATTAGATGCCCAACCACCAATCATTACGCCATATACGCCCATTGACACAACACTAAACAAATACAAAACACCAATATTTAAATCAGTAATTTGTAATGAAAATTCTTGTCCACCAATAAATAATGATTTACCCCAAGGAATAACTACACCCGTTAAACAAGCTGTTAACATTGCCAAAGAAGGCCCAAGGATAAAAAGCCATTTATTGGAGACAGAAGGAATCATTTCCTCCTTCATAAACATTTTAACTGCATCTGCTAATGGTTGTAGAATTCCGAAAGGACCCGCTCTATCAGGACCAATACGGTCTTGTAAAAATGCTGCTATTTTACGCTCAGCATAAGTACTATATGTAGCAACCAAAAGTGTAATTGCAAATACTGCTAGTACTAATATTGCTTTATAAATTATATAAGTTGAAAATACCATAATCTCTTATTTCTTTGTAGATAATGCTTTTTGTTGCTTACCAATATCTAATTTTAAACTTGCTAAATTTTCATAGTGATTTGCTGAAATAACAGAATGGCGATCGATATGACGCGGTCCTTCAATTGTCCAATCTTTTACATCTTTTTTCTCAAAACGACATTCATTACAAATCCACTCTTCTGCTTCTCCCCATTTATCTTTACGAGTAGTAACACGTAACACGTCATTTCCTTTTAACCACAATGCAACTTTGCCAGAACATTTAGTACAATTGCGATGAGCATCCATTGGCTTAGTAAACCAAACACGACTTTTAAATCTAAAAGTCCTATCTGTTAAAGCTCCTACAGGACAAACATCTATCACATTTCCAGAAAAATCATTATCAATTGCTTTTTCTATATAAGTACTTATTTCAGAAGCATCGCCCCTGAATAACATTCCTTGATAACGATTATTTGTGATTTGGTCTGCCACTTTTATACAACGGAAACACATAATACAACGTGTCATGTGCAATTTTATATATGGACCAATATCTATTAAATTAAATGTTCTTCTAGAAAAATCGTAGCGTGTTTTTGCTAAACCGTGCTCGTAGCCTAAATCTTGTAAATGACATTCTCCTGCTTGGTCACATATAGGACAATCCAAAGGATGATTAATCAACAAAAATTCTACAACACCTTTTCTTGCTTCCAATACTTCTGGAGAAGTAACATTCACCACCTCCATACCATCCATTACTGTTGTTCTGCATGATGCAACAGGCTTAGGCATTGGGCGAGGATCTTTTTCAGAACCTTTTGCAACTTTTACAATACAGGTACGACAGTATCCACCACTAGTTTTTAACTTTGAGTAATAACACATTGTAGGAGGAGCAATTTTTGCATCCACCTCTGCATTTTTATCTACAAGCATTCGAGCTGCTTGCAAAATTGTTGTTCCATCTGGAACTTCTATTGTATGACCATCTATTGTTACTTTTGC
>SCVI01000010.1 GCA_004296925.1 Patescibacteria group bacterium
AGTTCCTGTCTCAGTCGCTGCGAATGATACGAAAGCACCACAAGTTCTTGGTGTTGAAACACAAGTCTTGCCTGTTGAAAATGCTCCAGTCTCAGAAGTGCTAGTTCGTGCATCTGCTTCGCCAAACAGCACCATGCTTTTCATAATGGGAGCAATTTTAGGACTCATCCTTCTTCTCCTGTTTCTCGCTATCGTTATTAAGGCGCGCGTGCAGCACTTAGAGGTTATAGGCGGAGGAATAATACTTTTGGGTTTGATAGGGGGTTCCTTTATCTTTTTTAATGAATCGCATATAAAAAACGTATCTATTCCTACTGACAGTGGTAATCAAACAGTGTCGCGTTAGAAAGTCGATCCACATTCACCACATATTTAAAAAAATTCTAATTATTTAGACAATTTTTTATTGTATAAAGAATTTTTAACGCGCATTGAATATCGTACGGTCTAGTTTAATTATGCTATAGCATAATTAAACTAGACCGTTGTTTTCGGATACCGCAGTACTTTCTTAAGCATCTTTCAAAACTATTTCTAGAAGGGAAGTGTGTGAGTGAGCGATGAAGGATTGACTGACTCCCAATCTGAAGTGTCGAGACTCACATCTCTTTTTTTCCCAAGATCTGAGAATCGAATCTTTCCATTTTGCATGGCATATTCGTAAATTTCTTTGGTAATGCGCACATCTTCAATACAATATTTAATTACTTTTTCTTCCTCACCGTTCAGCCACCATTTGATGGCATCAAGCCCGCTTCCTGATTTTTTTCTTCCGAGCGTTGCTTGCGCTACGGAATCAAGCTTTATTCGTCTTCCTAACGCCTCACGAATTTTCGATAATAAGTCCACACTGTGTATGGTAGAAAGGTCTCCTGTGTAGTATCTGTTTAGAATCGGTATGTCGAAATGGTCAGAATTATAACCAATAATCACATCTGCTCTCTCTAATATAGGCCACAAACTTGGAAGTTCTTCCTCCTTGTACGAAGTGTATTGGTCAGTCTCAGAGTCATGAATGCACGCGACTGCAAGTTTCATATCGTTAGGGTCAAATCCTCCACCAACGGTGGCATTAATTGTTTCAATATCTACGGTAATACGACGCATAAAAAAACACTTTCTAATTTTTTTTGTGCACCACTGATCCGATCTCATCTACCGTTGTCACCACCTCTTCTCCTGTCGCAAGGTTTTTAATTGTGAGAGTGTTAGATGAAAATTCTTGCTCTCCGTAGACTGCAAAAAATGAGACACCGAGTTTTACGGCAGTTTTAATATGATCAGCAATTTTTGCATTTTTCATACCAAGTGATACATGTACACCATTCTCTCGTATGCGGTCAGCGGTCAGTGCCGCGGGGAGCATATCCTTATCAGTAAGTGGAGCTAGATATAGAGTTTGGGAAACAGCAAGAGATGGAAGAATAGAATGGGTTTCTAAAAAGTCTTTCGCAATAACGTCTCCCATAGCAAATCCGACTGCAGGTACATCTTGTGAGCCATACGAACCTATAAGGTTGTCGTATCTTCCACCGCCAAACATTGATCGTTTGTTTTCTGGATTTGTATCAAATACCTCAAAAACTATGCCGGTATAATAATCAAATCCACGCACTACATCAGCGTCAAAGACAGTGTTTTCGATACCCCATGATTCAAGAATAGTACGCACCTCAATAACGTCAACGCTTTCACGAATAACAAATTCGTTTTCGCCTATAAGATCTTGCATTGCACGTGTGTACTCATCATCTTTCATCTTAGATTTTTTATCGATGAGACTCGCAATAGCTTTGTGTTTTTCTTGTGGAATGTTTTGTGCTAGAAGTTCAGAGTTTAGGGCATCTCGACTTCCAATTTTTATCACGAAATCATCAGGCATTGCTCCAAGTTCACGCATAACCCTACACGCAACAGCAATTATTTCAGCATCGGCAAGTGGTCCAGTGATACCAAAAAGATCAGCGTTCAATTGCCAAAATTCACGCAAGCGTCCGCGTTGCGGACGCTCGTATCGAAAAAAGTTTTGGATTGAATACCAACGAAGAGGGTAGCCAAGCTCACGCTTCTTGGTTGCAACCATACGTGCGACCGTTGGTGTCATTTCGGGACGAAGCGTGACGCTCCTTTCACCTCGGTCAGTAAAGGTGTACGTTTGTTCTGCAATTATTTCTTCACTTGTTTTTGAAGTATAAAGTTCAGTTGATTCCAAAACAGAAGCGTTCATTTCCTGATAGCCATAAGACTCTACCGCACGACGCATAGCGTCGAATATATAATTTTGAATTCTTTGGTCTTCTGGATAAAAATCCCTGACTCCTTTGTATGGTTCGATTGGCTTCATTTAAAAAAAGTTATGTGTGTTACATATGTCTTCCGCCAGCGGCTCCGAAAACTCGAATCTTCTCTTCCTGCGCGCTTCGAATCATTCGTTCAACTCCGCGCGGGTTAGGAACCTCTTCGATGAGGAATGCTCGGTGCGCAGCGGCAGTTTGTACTTGGATGTTACCAAATTCGAGAATATTTCCAATAACACCAACTACCATTGTTTCGACATCTTCAATATGATCAAGTGTCATAAGCGTTGCAACATTCCTGTTGAAAAAACCTTTTTGATCGATGTCGATAATACGCCAGTTTGTGATTACCCAAAGATCAAAATAGTAGTCAGTCCAACGGGCGAATAATAAGTGCCACAATATGAGTGTCCAAAGAGAACCAAAGAAAATTACAACACCTGGCGAGACTGGGGGAGGAGTCCCAGTTTGAGATGACATTGCATACACCATAGGAAGTAGGAAAAAAGGAAGTACAAACAGAAACGCAATTCCAACAACTTCTCTAAAAAGTACCCACCAATGGTGACGAATGATACCGATCACCCTCTCGCCGTCCTTAAAGTCATGTAATCCTAGTTGAGTGTGTGGCATATGTGTCTAAATTGAGCTAATGCCTACGAGCATGCCGCCAATAAGAACAACTACACCAACTAAGTAAATAGGCATCATGATAAATACGAGAGGATACATAAAGCCAAAACGAAGCCAGTGATATAGTTGAGAAAATACAAACCCTGCGGTAACTACGAGAGATACATAAAAGAAGAACCAAAAAATAGCAACCGCATCAGGAGGTAAAGTTGCGAGCGTTCCCATTGACGTCAGTATACCGCAAAATTATTAACGAGAGGTACGCAGCGTGAGCGTGCTGAATCGTGTTATTTCGAACTGATCAGGATAGCTATTTACCTCAAAACCTCTTTCCTCCGCGACCATTTTAAGTGTTTGTTCATGTTCCGGTTCATGTTCTAGATACAAAATACCTCCAGGGTTGAGATGTAGCGTTAATCCTTCAAGTGTTTCTCGTATTAACAGAAAACCGTCTTCGTCTGCAAAAAGCGCTTCAGAAGGTTCGAACGTGCCTACTGACACCTCGACTCTATCGATGCGTGACTTAGCGAGGTAGGGCGGGTTTGCAAATACAACATCGTACGTGTCGTTTATATTACTCCAAACGTTTGTTTCAAATAATTGAGTACGTGCAGGATCAATATTGTTTCCCGCAATGTTTTTTTGAATAGTAGTCATATGTCTGACTTCCAGTTCCCCGAAGTCAACACGTGAGTTGGGGATGTGATGCAATACCGCAACACCGATACATCCTGATCCAGCAAATAAATCGAGCACACGTATGGCGCGCGCATTTTTAGAAAGAGTAGTAATTGCTTTTTCTACCCAAAATTCTGTTTCAGATCTTGGTATGAGAGGATGGCTGTCTAGAAAAATTTTCGTGTTCAAAAACGGAATCCACCCAATAACATAGGCGAGCGGAACACCTCTCGCAAGTTTTTTTACATCATCAATATACTCGTTAGTTTCAATGCCGTGATATTTCTCACGAAGCAAAAAAACTTTTTCCACTGTTAAATTATCCTCTGATGCGCTCATTGTAATGGTAGTATCTCATACATGGGTTTATTTCAGAGATTCTTTGCGCGTTCTCGTCCACTCATTGTAAAAGGTAAGTGGGTGGCTCTTGTTGTAATAGTTGTGCTTCTTTTGGGGGGCGGATACGTGTTGTGGAATACGAAGAGCGTAGAGAGCGTTACATACCAAACACCGGAAGAAAAAGATGTATATGTGCGTTTTGATATGGAAGTATTCGATACGATCGAAAAGAATTTTTGGATGAAGCCCGAAGATTTAAAAACACCAGAACTTTTTAGACTCTCACTTGAGAAGGCAGGTAACACCAAAGCTGTTCTTGCTACTCCAGATAGAGAAGGAACCGCTCGTATGCTCGGCGAAGCATTTAAAAACGCCACCTCTAGTGAGGCAAGGAAAAATTTGGCTTTGAATATTGCAGCAGTCGTTCTCTATAACTTACCGCCAGCAGGCAGAAATGGAATTCTTTCTAAAACTGAAGAAGTGGCATTGCGACAGAATGTAAGCAATATAGATTCTTCAAAAGATTTGTATCAAAATCTAGGTCTCCAAAAAGGAGCGAGCGCAGAAGCAGTTGCTGCAGCGTATAAAGAGAAAGTATCTACACTTACAGGCACGACCACAGATGAAGGAAAGCAGGCTCTTATGGAGGCTGAGTATGCAAATAAAGTGTTGGCGCAAAACACCTCCAAACAACTGTATGATCAGTCCGGTATTGAACCAACCCTCGTTTCAAAAGTATTCGGCACAACGCTTTATGTGCACATGAGTAAAATATCTCCCACCACTCTTCAAGAGTTTGCTATAGCAGTTGATTCAGCTTCTTCTACACCAAACCTTTCGAGTCTTGTGATTGATGTTCGAGGGAACATTGGTGGCGCACTCGACTTCCTCCCCACATTTTATGGACTTTTTGTTGGAGCAAATCAGTATGTCTTTGATTTATTTCAGCAAGGCAATTATGAGGTCATACGTTCTCCGCAGGGTGCGTTTGAACCACTCGCTCGATATAAAGAGATTGCAATTTTAACTGATGAACAAACTCAATCTACCGCTGAATTAATGACGGCAACATTTAAGAAATTCAATCGAGCGCATTCCGTTGGTACAAAAACCAGGGGGTGGGGAACAGTTGAAAATACATATCCCATTTCGTCAGAGATTGATCCAAATACTTCATACGCACTTCTCTTGGTAAACTCGCTAACACTTCGAGAAGATAATCAGCCCATAGAAGGAAGAGGTGTTGACCCAGATATTGATACAAGCGTGAAAGGGTGGGAATCAAAACTCGGATCATTCTTCTCATCACCAAGTCTTATTAAGGTTGTGAAGGAGCGAGCAGGTAGTGCGCCCTTGAAGTAATGTAACTTATTTGGCATAAGAAAAACCCGAGCTCGGAATGCTCGGGTTTTAATTTTTTAGAATCGTTACTGTCAAGCGATTGAGGAAGAGAAAAATTATTTTCTATACCGTGCGTACGCTGACATAAAGCTCTGGGCGAGTTGCCGTGAAGCGATAACGCCTGATGAGACCGAAGTCTTACCAGCTGTTTCGGCGGTCTCCACCACCAAAACCTCCGCGTCCTCCACCGCCTCCACCGCCGTTGTTCTCTTGAGGACGTGCCTCAGAAACTCGTACGGTGCGACCGTCGACATTTTTACTGTCGAGACCTTCAACAACTGCTTGCGCTTCTTCGTCCGACGACATTTCGACGAAACCGAATCCACGCGAACGACCTGTTTCGCGGTCCATAATCACCTTTGCAGATGTTACGGTACCAAACTGGTCACAAGCTGCTTTTAAACTGTCATCAGTGGTGTCGTATGACAAGCCACCGAAGTATAACTTCTTAGCCACAATATTTTTTTTTCTCTAATTCTCAATAATGCGAGCTTGACGCTTAATCTAACCTCAAATGCACCTTCCGATGATGCCTTTTATGGAGAGCTGAAGACTGTCTTACCCGTTGCCAAAACGATACCACAATATGGGTTGTATAGCAATGTATTTTCTTCTGATGTGGGTAACTATACGCCTTGTTTTCTGCTCTTTATCCACTCCCACGCAATAGGTACTAAAGAGAGCACAATGATTCCTAAGACTATTGGAACAATGAAGCGGTCAGGGTTAGGAATGGTGGAGCCTAGTATGTATCCTAAAATCGGTAATCCGCTACCCCATAGTATTCCTCCAACTACATTGTAGGTGAGGAACTTTTTGTAGTGCATCCCTGCGACACCTGCGAGTATTGGGGTAAATGTTCTTACCGCAGGGATAAAGCGCGCCAGAATAATTGATTTAGCACCATAGGTATCAAAGAATGTTTTTGCTTGTAGAACACGTTTTTGACTAAACCAAAAAGAGTCAGGACGTGTAAAAATGTACGGCCCAATTTTTTTACCAAACCAATAACCAACAGAATCACCAGTTATTGCTGCTGAAGTAGTAAGTAAGATAAGAAGTGGTAAGTTAAAAAATCCTTGGGAGGCAAGAAAGCCGGCAGTGAAAAGTAAACTATCCCCTGGAAGGAAAAAACCAAAAAATAAACCAGACTCAGCAAAAATGATTGCGGTGACTCCGATGTATCCAGAGATTTGTATAAGATGCGTTAAATCTTCAAACATATTTTTAGTGTAGGTGCTTGCCAACTACTTTAAAGTTTACATGCAGGTTGAAGAGATAGTTTACTATGCCCACACAGCCCGATACTAGTACTCGCGCAACTATAAGAGAGAAACCAAATGACTCAACGAGAAGTGAAACTAATGAAGTGACAGCAATAATTCCTAAGATTCCTGCGCTGAGGAAATACACATATCCATGATGCATGGTTCGTTCTGTTCCTTTGAAGACAAAACGTCTCGCAATAAAGTAATTCAGACTTACTCCTATACCAAATCCAATGGCAACTGCTATTTGATATGGAACATGGAAGAATGTTGTGAGTGCGTAGAGTATTGCAAGATCAATAAGAAAAGTACTTCCACCAACAGCAAAGTAACGAACAAAGCGACTGAATGTGCGTGAACGCATAGTTACACAAAGTGTAACAGTCTTTCCAGATTAAAAATTATTGTTTGAGTCCGAGTCCTGTTTTTATCAAATACCAATTGATTGCAATGAGGATGACGGTGAGTGCAAGAAGTACTCCTATGGAAAGTCCGACAGACACATCGGAGAATCCTAGGAATCCGTACCTAAAACCATTTACGAGGTAAAAGATTGGGTTAATAAGAGTGAATTCTTTAAAAAGAGGAGGCAGGGAAGCTACAGAATAAAATACACCTCCAAGATATATAAGTGGCGTGAGTACGAATGTTGGAATAATAGTTATTCCGTCAAAGCTTTTTGCGTAAATACCATTTACGAGTCCACCGAGCGCGAAAATCATGCTTGAGAGAATCAAGAAAAGAAAAATAATGAATGGGTGAAGGATTGGAGGAAATGCAAAGAATACGGAAACTAGTAGCACGAGTATACCTACAAGTATCCCTCGAACCATTCCGCCTGCGACGTATCCCGCTATGATGACCCACGGAGGCGTAGGGGAAACCAAGAGCTCATCAATGTTTCGCGAGAAAAATTTTGCTTGAAAAAAAGTAGATGCTGTGTTGGTGAAGGCGTTTGTGACCACCGCGAGCATGACGAGACCAGGGATAATGAAGTGAATGTATGAGACACCGTTAAAATCTCCAAGACGTGTTCCTATGATGGTGCCAAAGACGAGGAAGTAAAGTACTGAGGTAACGACAGATGGAAGAAATGTTTGTGGCCAAATACGAAAGACACGGACAATGTCTTTTCTAAGAATTGTATAAAAAGAAATCCAAATTTTTTCGATAGGCATATTATTCTTTAGTCAGCTTTATGAACACTTCTTCGAGTTTGCCTGCACGATATCCATCCGACTCTGCAGTGTCGTCGTGGAGCGCTAAGATTTCTTCCATAGTCCCTTTTGCTACAATTGCTCCCTTATTGATGATGGCTACGTGTTTACACAACTGCTCAGCTTCTTCAAGGTAGTGTGTTGTGAGAAGAATGGTGACACCTTTTGCGGTCAGTGTTTTTAAGTATTCCCACATGCTTCTTCTGAGTTCTACATCGACTCCTGCGGTTGGTTCATCAAGAATAAGAAACTGAGGTTCATGAATTAATGCACGAGCAATCATAAGACGGCGCTTCATACCACCAGAAAGTTCCATGGCGCGTTGATTTCTTTTTTCATAGAGTCCTAAGTCCTTCAAAAGTTGCTCTGCTCGAGGGACAGCAATATTTCGAGGGATGCCGTAGTAACCAGCCTGATTCACAATGATACTTAATGGACGTTCAAAGGGATTGAAGTTTATTTCTTGACCCACAACACCTATAAACGTTTTTGCCTTCTCGGTATCTTTTTCAATATCGTGTCCAAAGACTTCTACGGTACCGCTACTTTTGTTTACTAAACCAGTGACGATACCAATGATGGTTGTTTTGCCTGCGCCGTTAGGACCTAAGAGTGCAAAAAAATCTCCTTTGGGAATAGTAAGCGAGACACCTTGCAGAGCTACAGTACCGCTTTTATAGGTTTTCTTAAGGTCGTTTATAGTGAGAGCGTTTTCATTCATTGGTTTAGTAGTTTATCATGAGCGCATGAATACAGAGATACTTATCGCGAAGCCAGAGGAAGGGTACGCGCTTATTGATTCTGGACTTGAAGAAAAGTTAGAGCGGTACGGTGATCAGTTGCTCCTCCGGCCTGATCCACAAGCTTTGTGGAATAAAAAATTACCTTTGACTCGTTGGAGTGAGGCGGATGGGTGGTATGAAAGAAAAGGAAAATTGGGAGAATGGCATACAGGAAAAGATTTCCCTAAAGAATGGACTATTCCTTTAGGGGGGTTCACGTTTCTTATTCGACCAACTACCTTTAAACACACAGGACTTTTTCCGGAACAGTTACCAAATTGGGAATGGGTTACTGAGAACGCGAAACAAGTAAACGATTCATCAAAACCTCTAGAGATACTCAATTTATTTGCCTATACAGGTGGAGCCACGCTCGCAGCACTTCGCGCTGGTGCGCAAGTTACACATGTTGATGCATCTAAAACAGCGGTGTCATGGGCAAAGAAAAATGCAGAACTCTCTGGTTTTGCCGACGCCTCTGTTCGATGGATTGTGGATGACGTGATGACGTTCGTAGGAAGGGAAGTAAAGCGAGGAAATACGTATGACGCAATCATCATGGATCCGCCCGCGTTTGGTCACGGCCCTAAAGATGAGTTATGGAAAATAGAAGAACATTACGTGCCTCTTATTGAACTATGCCAAAAGTTACTTTCTCAAAAACCTCGTTTTGTACTCGCAAGTGGTTATGCTGCAGGATATTCGTCGCTCGCGTTTGGAAACAGCTTTGAGCCTTTCGGTGCTCGTTATGGTGGAAGTATTACTGCGGGTGAGTTAACTATTGAAGAAGAAAATAGTGCACGATTATTGCCTGCGGGTATTTTTACGCGTTGGCTACAATAATTAAAACAATTTTTGCGTGGGAAGAACCTGAATCTCTTTCATCCTCTCCTTAATATCAATAGGATATTCGCCAGTAAAGCATGCAGTACAAAATGATTCTTCAGGCAATCCAGTTGCGTGGATGAGTCCGTTGTAAGAAAGATAATTGAGTGAGGTTGCGCCAAGGAATTCACATGTCTCTTCGACTGTTTTTTGTGCACCAATCAAGTCTTTCTGGTTTGGTGTGTCGATGCCATAAAAATCTGGGAATCGTACAGGTGGTGAACTTACCATAAAGTGCACTTCCTTCGCCCCTGCTTCAAAAAGCATTGCAACGATTTGACGCGACGTTGTACCTCGAACTATAGAGTCGTCTACGACCGCTACGCGTTTGCCATTGATTATGTCTGGAAGTGGTGTGAGTTTAAGTTTCACTCCTTGTTCGCGAATGTGTTGTTCGGGTTGGATGAACGTGCGATGAATATATCTGTTTTTAATTAAACCTGTTTCCATCGGGACTTTAAGAGCTGATGCGTACCCAATGGCAACAGGAACAGCTGTTTCAGGTACCGGAATTACTACATCGACATCGAGCGGATATTCTTTTGCCAGCTCAATGCCAAAGTTTTTTCGAATTGTGTATACCGATTTTCCAAGAAGTATTGAGTCAGGGCGAGAAAAGTAAACAAACTCAAAAATATCTAATTTTTGAGTTCCCATCGCTAGTTGTACGGAACGCATACCGCTCTCGTTTACCACAACCATTTCGCCTGGGCGTACATCACGGAGCCCCTCTGCACCAATAGGATGGAGCGCACATGTTTCAGACGAGAACACAAACCCGCCATTCAAGGACGCCACTGAAAGTGGTCGGATGCCATAGTTATCGCGAATTGCTACTACAGAGTGTTTATCCATCATGAGGATAGAAAAAGCCCCTGTGATGAGGGGATATACTTTTTGGATAGCATTTTCGAGGTGTAGTCCTTCACGCATGTAGACCGCCACCGCTTCTGCAATCATTTCCGAATCGGAAAGCGTTTTGTACACAACGTTTTTAGACGCAAGAAACCCTTCGAGAAGGGTTGTGGAGGGCAAGTTACCGTTGTGGACCAGAGTCAATCCTACATCTTCAATGAGAGCGGGTTGGGCGTGTTTTATGTTGGAACTCTTTGAGGTTGAATATCGATTGTGTCCAATTGCCATGTGGCCCTGAAGTTTTGCAATATCCTTCTCAGCAAATACTTGAGCCACGAGGCCCATTTTTCTGTGGCAGTAAATGTTTTCGCCGTCTGAACTTGCGATACCTGAGGACTCTTGTCCGCGGTGTTGGAGTGCGTAGAGACCAAAGAAGGTGAGTCGTCCCGCGTCTAAGCCCTTGCCATAGACACCGAAGACTCCACATTTCTCACCAAGGTCTGCCATTGGCGCATAGTACCAAAGCTTAAAATATTATGCCATCATATTAAGTAGAGACTTCTTATCGCAGTACCTCACTTTCTTTTCTGTATGAAAAAATTACTTCTTATTACCGATGCGTGGGCGCCCCAAGTCAACGGTGTTGCTACAGTATTTGAGAGGATTATTCCTCATCTTGAGAAAAAAGATATTTCTGTAACGGTAGTGCACCCAGGAATGTTTCATTCATTTCCATTTCCTTTCTATCCGGAAATTTCAATGACGCTCTTCGCTAATAAAAAGATGCAGAAAATTTTTCAAGAAGTAGCGCCGGATTATGTGCACATTGCAACAGAATGGACGCTTGGGCTTTCGGCGCGCACAATCGCAAAGAAAAGTAATAGGGCGTTCACCACGTCGTATCACACAAACTTTTCTCAGTACCTTCCGCATTACATTTTTGGAGGGTCATTACTGAGTATTTTTTCTCGTTATTACATGCGATGGTTTCATAAGGATTCATCTGCAGTAATGGTGAGCAATGAGACACTGAAGAAGGAATTAGAGTCGGATGGATTTAAAGATGTGGTGCTGTGGTCGCCGGGAATTGATACGGAAGTTTTTAAAGTAAACGAAAAAGCGCGTAGTGAGTCGCCGTACACGAGTCCCGTGTTTGTGTATTTTGGAAGAATAGCAAAAGAAAAAAATATTGAGGCATTTTTGAAATGCGATGTTCCAGGCACAAAACTAGTGATAGGGGATGGACCAGAAAGAAAGAAGCTAGAAAGAAAATATAAAGACACAAGTACATTTGTTGGATACAAACGAGGTAAAGAATTAGTTGATTTGCTCTCAATCTCTGATGTATTTGTTTTCCCTTCACAAACTGAAACATTTGGCCTCGTAGTTTTAGAAGCACTCTCTTGCAATCTTCCTGTTGCCGCTTATAAAGTAATGGGTCCACAAGACGTCATAGAAGAGGGGGTTGATGGATACTTAGGAAAAAATCTTGAGGAAAGTGCTCGTAAATGCCTCACTCTTGATAGAGTTCGATGTAGAGAGAAAGCACTTCAATATTCATGGGATCACTCGAGTGATTTGTTTAAAGCCAACATTGAGGCATACGTAAAACCAAGATTCAGTTCAGAGCTGTTTACACGTCGCGTAAAGCGCTTGCTTTTAAGCCTTAAAAACTAGAGTTTCAGAAAAGTGGATAACTGCTTGTCTGGCGAACGTTCGTTCGCTATACTTTTTTTATGACTGACATAACAAATCGTAGAAAGATTTTAGACTTTTATCGCTCGCACTACCGCATGCCATCCTATGCGGAGATTATGGACATTACAGGGCTTCGATCAAAAGACTCCGTATTTAAATTAGTGGGAAGATTGTCGCGTGACGGGTACTTACGTAAAGATAGACGAGGACGCATTTTGCCTACAAGTGTCTTGGGTGAAATAAAGATTCTTGGACTTGTAGAAGCAGGTATACCTTCAGTTGCTGAAGAAGAATCAATAGACACTATCGCGCTCGATGAATATTTAATTAAAGATAGAGATAGCAGTTATCTTCTTCGTGTGAAAGGTGACTCCATGAAAGATGCTGGCATTGTAGAGGGGGACTTAGTAATTGCAGAGCGCGCCGATAATGCAAAAGAAGGTGAAATAGTTATTGCAGAAGTCGATGGGGGTTGGACAATGAAATATTTACGTATGAAGAAAGGTCAGCCATACCTAGAACCTGCAAATGAAGCGTATGAGCCAATTTATCCTACTGACTCGTTTGCAATTTCAGCAGTGGTGCGTGGCGTTGTACGTAAATATACCTGAACTCACTTTTTCGGTGTGATGTTGTAGTTGTCTTGTAGAAACATCAAATTTTGTCGTAATTGCATAATCTGGTTTTCGGCAATTCGCATTGCTTCATCTTTTTCTTGGAGTTCGCGTGCCGAATCTTCCACAAAACCAAGTAGTGTTGCGATGACTGCAAAGTAATCTCCTTTTTCTACATGAAAAAGTAATCGGGAGTGTCCTGTTTCGCTATGTAACATCAACTCGTCCGAAGTCACTTTGGGAAATTGTAAGTCGCTCATGTGGGTTTAGTGTAGCCTGTTGAGGGCGTTTCTTACTGTGGATTTCTTTTAAGTTCTTTTGTCAGATTTCTTCCATTCCGTTTCGGTTCCAATTTTTCGCTCAAATGTATCAGCATTACGAATCAATTTTTTATTTTGTTTAGGAACAAGTTCAAAATGTGGTGCATTATCGAGCGCCTCATCGATGTACCAAAGATCTTTTTCATCAGTTATCCAGCTTTTATCAAAACGCTCCATGTTAATGGGGATCGAATAACTCACCAACATTTTTTTACCCGACTCGTTTAAAAACCATTCGTGGAAGTATGTGAGCGCGAGTTCGCGAAGCGTTTTGTAAATAGGGTCACGAAAGCGAAGTAAGGGGTGATTTGTTTTTGAAATAGCACCCCAATACCCATTCTGTTTATAGAGCGCGACTACATGGTCGTCGTCATCTGCACCAGCCGTCAAATCCATTATGAGGGGTTTTTCGCCTTGTATCCATAATGCAGTAGCGGCGAGGAGTGCACCTTCAATGCAGTGCGCCTTTTTCTCACGCAACACCATCCTCGGCGACATATGCGTTTCGCCTCTCTTTTCATAGTTGATAGGAAGGGTATCTAAATAGTCTTGAATTTTGATGGGGGAGGATAGTTTAGAAAGCACGCCCATCTCTTCTTTTGAAAGACCAAACATATACACAGTATAAACGCTAAACACAAAGTGGTATGATAAAAATATTCTAAAAATGTCTCATGTCTAGCGATTCAGCATTTCTTGATATTGCACTCGACCTTGCCAAGAAATCCGGTAGCGTCATGAAGAAAAACTTCACGACGAGCATGAAAAAAGAGTGGAAGTCTGACAACACTCCAATAACTGAAACTGACAGGGCAATTAACGATATCGTCGTTCCTTCGCTCCGTGAAGCGTTTCCTTCGCATAGCGTACTTTCTGAGGAAGAAGATGGAGAGCAAGAAGAATATTCACGAGAGAGTGAGTATGTGTGGATTTGTGATCCCGTGGATGGTACTCACAATTTTTCACACGGTATTCCAACTGCAACCTTTGCGCTTGCACTCACTAAAAATGGTAAGTCGATACTCGGAGTAGTCTACGACCCATTTCTAGATAGAATATTTTATGCAGAAAAAGATAAGGGAGCATTCATGAATGGTGAAGTAATTCGCGTGAGCGAGAGCCCAACCCTTACTCGAACTATTGTGGGTATTGGGAAAGTGAATGGGGTACGCAATCTTTTTCCTCTCATGCAGGAAGGAAAGCAATATGGTGTGAGCTTCATCACTGGTCTCTCCATTCACTACATGACCGCACTCGTTGCAGCAGGAGAATTCTCCGCTTCTTTTTTTGGGGGCACCTCATCCCACGATATGACTGCAGGAAAAATCTTAGTAGAAGAAGCTGGAGGGAAAGCAACCGACTTGTTTGGAGAGGAGAGTGAACGGTATGATCGAGACTTGCGGGGGCAACTCTGCTCGAACGGTATCGTTCACGATCAATTATTTACTATCCTTAATCAGGTTTCACCGGTGTAACACTATGATTTCAGAAGAAACAGCGAATGCATTACGAAGTACTGCGAAAGCAATGGTAGCTTCGGGGAAAGGAATCCTTGCAGCAGATGAGAGTTTTGGAAACATCAATAAAAAGTTCGAGAATTTAGATATTCCTGCAACGGAAGATAATCGTTGTGCATACCGCGAGATGCTTTTTACTGCGCCACATATTGGTGAGTATATTTCTGGCGTGATTCTTTTTGATGAAACAATTCGACAAACTGCATCTGACGGAAGGAAGCTTACCGAAGTATTGCAAGCGAGCGGTGTGATTCCTGGAATCAAGGTTGACGAGGGTGTAGAAAAAATTGGTGAAACCCTAGAAACTACTACAAAGGGATTGGAAGGATTGAAGCCTCGTCTTCCTGAATATTTTGCCCTTGGTGCACGCTTTGCAAAGTGGCGCGCAGTCATCACGATTGGTGACGGTATACCAACGGACGGAGCAATACGTGAAAACGCAAAACAACTCGCGTCTTACGCTTTCATGTGTCAGGAAGCAGGATTAGTTCCTATCGTCGAGCCAGAAGTATTAATGGATTGGTCAAACACCCAAGAAGTATGCGGTTCAGTTACCGAACGCGTGTTGGTTGCCGTGTTTGAAGAGTTGAATAACGCAGGTGTATTGATTGAAGGAATGATATTGAAACCAAATATGGTGGTAGCAGGGAAGCAAAGTGGAGTTACTTCAACACCTGAACAAGTTGCTGAAAAGACAGTTGCTCTGTTTAAAAAAGTTTTGCCTAATAATTTGCCAGGAGTTGTATTTCTCTCTGGTGGTCAAAGTGAAGTTGAAGCAACTGAAAATCTAAATGCCATTAATAAAGTTGTCGGTACGCCTTGGAAATTGACGTTCTCATACGGACGAGCCCTTCAGGCAAGCGCATTGAAACTTTGGTCAGGTAAGAGTGAAAATGTGCAATCTGCACAAGCAGTGTTCATAAAACGTGCTCACATGAATTCTCTCGCATCTCTCGGGCAATACGTGGGGGAGTAGGATTGAATCGTTATTTGAAAGTATTATCCGCTTGGCAAGAGGGGCTATTTTCAGTACACTAAGCCGAGTTCTTTAAAGAAGAATTTTCTGCGGCAAGCATAGAGACTATGCTTGCGGTCGGATAAAGTGTTCTGCGGTAAGCATAGAGACTATGCTTTCTTCCAGTCGTCGCCTCGGTCATACGAAAGCAAGCTTTTAATGACCCTCGGCTCCTCCGGAAGTAGCTCAATTTTTGAGCTCCGCAGAATGAATGTTGTCGTAAGACGACACAGTATTCCGCGGTAGCTCAATGGTAGAGCAGCTCCCTGTTAAGGAGTTGGTTGTAGGTTCGAGTCCTACCCGCGGAGCAAAGTATAAAAATACCCCCATGCATGGGGGCTTTTTTAGACTTATGCATTCCGCACGTGTACGGACTCGAACCGTAGGCGCCCATGAAGAAAGGTACCTGACACCGTTTCTTCGAGGACATATCGTTCTTGGGTTAACGCACCAGAATCCAAGAAGGAGCTGGAGATCGTACGTACTTCAGTGAACAAAGGAAAACCTCTTGGTACTATGAAGTGGGTGGAGGGCACGGTCGAGCGTTTTAATCTTGATCTTACGACACGAACACCTGGTAGACCAAAGAAAGGTACCTGACACCGTTTCCACGAACACCTGGTAGACCAAAGAAAGGTACCTGACACCGTTTCTGCACTAAATTGCTTCGCAATAACAAAATCGGGAGCCTCCCCGCGGAGCCAGTAGAGAAACTCTTAGAACTAGCGATATAATCGCTTTCT
>SCVI01000082.1 GCA_004296925.1 Patescibacteria group bacterium
AAGATGGCGTCCGCAGCGGACGCCGCGAACTCGCGACCCTCGTCCGAGTCGCCCGCCTGAAAGATCACCGGACGCCCCTGCGGGCTGCGCGGCACATTGAACCGGCCGTGGATGTCGAAGTGGCTGTCCGTGTGCTCGAACGCACCGGCATCGGGATCGGACAGGAACACGCCGCTCGTCTTGTCCGCCACGATCTCGTCGCCGTGCCACGAGTCGAACAACTCCAGCGCCGTCTGCAGGAATGTCTTGGCCCGCTCGTAGCGCTCATCCTCCGCCAGGAACCCGCCACGGCGAAAGTTCTCGCCCGTGAACGCATCCCACGATGTGACGACATTCCAGGCCGCGCGGCCGTCGGAGAGATGGTCCAGCGAGGCGAACTGCCGAGCCACCTCGTAGGGCTCGTTGAAGGTCGAATTGATGGTGCCGGTCAACCCGATTCGCTCGGTCACCGCGGCCAGCGCGGCCAGCACGGTGAAGGTGTCCGGACGCCCGACGACGTCGAGGTCGTAGATCTCGCCGTTCTGTTCGCGCAGGCGCAGGCCCTCGGCCAGGAACAGGAAATCGAATTTCCCGCGCTCGGCCGTGCGCGCGAAGTGCTCGAAGGAGCTGAACTCGATGTGGCTGCCGGCCGCGGGGTCACTCCACACCGTGGTGTTGTTGACGCCCGGAAAGTGCGCTGCGAGATGAATCTGCTTGACGGGCTTGCTCATTGGCTGCTCCTTGCGTAACGGTTGGCCGGATGTGACAGCCCGAGCAGGCCACGTAACGTGTCCGCTTCGTACTCGTCGCGGAAGAGTCCGCGGCGCCGCAGTTCGGGCACCAGTTGCTCGGTGATCTGGAGCAGGTCGTGCGGTAGGGCCGCCGGCCGCAGCCGAAATCCCGTCAACCCGGCGCCGTGCCACTCCGTCAGCAGGTCGGCCAATTGTGCGGCGGTTCCGGCGAAAACTGCTGCATCGCTCCGGTACTCGGCACCGGCGAGGTCGTCGAGCCGGCGCCTGCGGGCCTGTGCCGCCGACGCGCTGTCGTCGAGAAACACCACCACGTCGCCGAAGATGTGCAACGGCTCGGACCCGCGGCCCGCGTCGTGCTGCAGCCCACGGATTTCCTCGACGACAGCTACGGCCTGTGCGGCATCGCCAGGGGTGACGAACCCGACGTCCGCA
>SCVI01000011.1 GCA_004296925.1 Patescibacteria group bacterium
ACAGATAAAGAAAGCACATAAGATATTTGTGAACATCTTCGTTGGACTTCTTATAGTCCTGCTTGCTTGGCTTCTGGTGAACATTATGTTCTCTGTCTTAACCGGCAAAGGATTAGATGTGTGGTCGAAGATAACATGTGTTGCTAATCCCACAACTAGTGCATTTAGACCACAAGGTGACAGAAACGTGGGGAGTGTGAATGTGGTGCAGGGGACGGGAGGAACACCAAGCGTATCGCCTAACGGAGGCAGGTGCCCGATGCTTACTACCGGACCATGCTCGCCATCAAATTTGACCGGGTATTTTGGTGCTGGTGCTTCCAATATGTCTTCAATTTGTTGGCGAGAAAGTGGGGGTATAGCTGATGCTAAGAGTAGTACAGATAAACTTTGGTACGACCCACAACGCAGGTCATTTTCTGTTGGGTTGTTTCAAATAAATCTTGTCGCACATTCAATTACATGCAATGGTCGTACGTATCAATGTCCGAATGCATTCAGGCCGCCAACTAACCCAAATCAAACACGGCGTGAGTCTTGGGGTACCGCCAGATCAGGTGCAGGATTTGGCTACACTATTATTAATGAACCGCTATATAATACGTGTGTAGCGATGGCTTCAAATCCAAGCTGTAATCTTGATCGTGCAGCGAATCTTTATCGCGAAGCGAACGGTGTTCAACCCTGGGTTACATCAGCAAGATATTGCGGACTACTTTAACATATGAAAAAAAGACAAAAAACTTTACGTGGCCTAACTTCACTCCAGACACTCCTTATTGGTGGAATCTTGCTTTCAGCGCTTTGTATCATTATAGGTGTTGCGTATCTATTTTTGAGTCCTTCCCAAAAAGATGGACAAAATTCTAATCCAAACATAAGCAACCTCTTCCCTTTCTTGCGTGTGCAAAATAATAATACTTCAACTCCTGTAAATACAGCCACAAGTACTAATCAAGTACCCATCGCACTTAAAGGAGGCGGTACATTGTCAGTTCGGAATTTTTTGAATGATCCAGATGTTCGTCTTACTGGAACCTCGACTTCCCATGCAGGATATTACATCCTCTCATCTCCTTATCCCGAAGGAGTAGCAATAATTCCAGGAGACGAAGATCCTCGTTACAAAATTTCTTATTTCCCTTTTGATAACGGGTTTCAAATTGCAATATTGCGTGAGCCAATCAATGAAGTACGAAGAGAGGCGGTTGTTGATTTACGGGATCGTTTGGGATTATCTAATAAAGAATTATGTGATGTAGCTATTGATGTTGTAATTCCGTGGTGGGTCAATGAACAATACTCTACACCTCTTCCAGGGATTCCCGGCTGTAAAGATTCCGCATTTCTGCCAGGTGACGAAAACTTCCAATAAGAATAGTTAAACAATCAAGGGAATTTCAAGCGTAAACGTAAAACTCTTTTCTAAACTTACTGACCGTTATAAAAATCGTTTTCATTGCGTTCTTTTCTTATGATGCTCAAGTGCTCGCAATACCTTTTTCCAGCTACCTGTAAAATGAATTGCGCGATCATCAATGTAGGCTACGGCGCCAAGTTTATGGTTAGTAATTCCTAAAATATTTTCTTCTCTCCAATGAATGTCGTGCTTTGGAATTATCGCCACAGGAAATCCAACACCTTCTTTTGCTGCTCGAGAACCGAACCACGGATACTGATGATTGAGCCACGTTTTGATTTTACGAGGGTGTCGTGCTGTATGAACAAAAACGATGTACCCCTCCTTAATTAGCTCAGACATACCCATAAGTACAGAGATATCAGGTTCATCATAGATGCTTCCGTCACCACGGCCATATGAATACTTATGGATTACGCCATCAAAATCTATAGCTACTCGGTCCGGTTTTTTCATTATTTTCTTTCTTATGATGTCCAAGGACTTTTGATGTGCTTTATATCTCTCTAATCACCTACCTCAGTGTTTTTTGATACGGTGAAGCTCTCGAATGATTTGTTCGTGAATTGCTTGAATTGATCCTTCCGCTTGAACCGTTATGAGTTTCTCGTTTTTTTTAAAAAAAGCACAAGCAGATGTCGTGTGTTTTTCAAATTCTTTAAGGCGAGCATGTACTTTAGTCAGTGAGTTGCTGTCGGAGCGACCCCTACTAATTTGTCTTTCCATCGCTTCTTCATTTGAAATACGGAGATAAATGACTACGTAAGGTCTTTTGCACCAGTTGGCGACATCATTAAAGAGTTTAGCTTCTGAAAGTGTACGCCCTGCCCCATCGAAAATAATACCTTTCTTGTCTGAAACTTTTAAAAAACCTTCCATCATGAAATATGAGGCGAGCCACATCGGCTCAAGAGATCCTACTCTGTACGCACGTGCGACTGCTTGATTAAGATTTCCTCCTTTTTTCTGGAATGCGCGAAAGGATTCTCCTACTGACACAACAGAAAAATTTTCTTTTTTAGCAAGAAGACGTATTTGCGTCTCC
>SCVI01000012.1 GCA_004296925.1 Patescibacteria group bacterium
CCGTCTTCTGCGAGCATCTGGCGATCTCGAATAACCACTTCCTGCATGTCTCCAATAGCGAATCCATCGACCATCATGGGGTTTGAAGGCACCTTCTCTTTGCGTATCGTCATTTTTGTACCATTTTCAATTTCAATGACGCTGCCGTTTTCGGACATTATGACGTTTTCTTTAGGAAAACCAGCAGCAATTTGAGCATTCGCATGGTAGGTAAGCATTGAGTAGAAACCGTATGCAGGCATGAAGAATGTTGGGTCTACCTTTTTACGCATCCACACTAATTCACCAGTGTTCCCGTGTCCAGTTGAGTGCACGTCTGATGAACGGTAGTGGATAAGATGCACTCCGTGTTTCAAAAGATTGTCTTTAAGTTTCTGCACTCTAACTTCGTTTCCAGGGATGACTGAAGACGATAGAACGATTGTGTCGCGATCAGTAAAAGTTATTGATTTGTGCTTTTTAGTAGCAATACGCATCAAAGCAGCAGTATCCTCACCTTGAGAACCTGTTGCGATAACCACAATTTTATCTGGAGGATAATCGTTTATGGCTTCAGCGGGGATGATAGTCCCTGGTTTTGTCTTGAAGATGTCTCCTCGATCAGCAATCTCAATGTTGGTACGAATTGAACGGCCTTCCGTTACAATTTTTTTACCCAACTTCTCACATACTTTGATGATGTGGATCATTCTTTCAAACTGCGAAGAGAATGTTCCAATGATGAGACGCCCCTTAACATTTGAAATAATGTCTTCAAGAGTTTGATACACTCGAGATTCTGGAATTGAAAATCCATCGCGCTCTGCATTTGTAGAGTCTGCTATGAATACAAGGTTTTTATCTTTACCTATGTCACCCCAGTTTTTCTCTTCTTTTGCAGTTGGAATTCCGTCCTCATGTTCTAATCGTAAGTCGCCAGAGATTACTATGTTTCCGTGCTTTGTTTCAATAGATATACCCATAGCGTCCGGTATGGAATGGGTGACAGAAATAGCCTTTACCGTTACAGGATCTCCACCAGGGAGCGCAATGCGAACTCGTCCACCGGGCTCAATAACCTTGAGATTTATTTCCTCAATATGAGGAAATTCTTCCTGACGTTTCTTTATCATGAGCGCAGTTAAGTGCTGTGTGTAGATTGGTGGGTTACCAATCCGATCAATGATGAAAGGGATACCACCTATGTGGTCGAGGTGTCCGTGTGTGACAAAGAGCCCTAGTATGCGATCTTTATTTTCTTCAAGATAACGAGTGTTGGGGAGTATGTAATCTACTCCTGGTGCTGTATCCTCTGAGACGAACTGAAAACCAGCATCAGAAATAATGATTCCTTGCGGGAGCTCAAATGCCACCATGTTGCGTCCGACTTCTTCGACACCCCCAAGCGGGATTATTCGTATAGTGTCTTCATTAAGAGGAGGAAGAATGACGCGATCAGGCGCATTCATGTCACGTTCTGTAAGTTTTCTCGGTGGTGGTACTGCGCGCATTGGTCTATGCGCGCGAGATGAACCGTGTTTGCGTCCCCGAGGATTATTGCCTTGTGGTCGCGCGCGGTGTGGCGTGCTCGTTGGTTTTTGAGATCGTAGAGGACCTCCTGCAGGAGGTCGTGCGCTTGTTCGGCGTGGACCTCTATTTTGAGTAGCACCGTTTGCTAGTTGTGGCATTCCAGTAAAAGGACGAGAGCGACCTCTATTTCGACGCGGCTCAGGACTTGGTGCGGGAGTGTTCATATTTTTTTAATATCTAATTTATTTTTTTAATTTTTCTAATTTTATTTTGTATATTCTTCAACTTTTTTTGTATTGAATATTGGCCATACACGTTCAGTTTTTAAATACCAACGATCTGCAGAAAGGAATCTGTCGCTTGGTGTAGAGATTGTTCCCAAATGTATCCCAGATAAATCTGCTGGTGTTCTGTATACGAAGTATGGTGTGTATAGAAAGATTGCGGCGGTCTCGTTTCGAATGTCGGTAGCAATTTCTTGAGCTTTATCAATTCTTGATAAAAAATCATCGGTCGTTCGAAGCGTTTCTAGTTTTTTATCTGTCGCTGAATTTGCGTAGAGCGCTATGTTAAGACCAGGATCGTTTCTTTGACTTGAGTGCCAAAAGGCAAAGAGATCCAAGTCGCGACCTATTACTAGTCCGAATAAAAGCGCATCGTATGTGCGTGGACGAATAACGCTCAGATTTAAATCGTTTTGATCAAAGAACTTAAGATCTACTTCGGCGCCAAGGCGTCTCCAATCATCGGCCACCATTTCTGCTGCTTGCTTCAACTCAGTAACGTTTGAAGTTGAAAGAGAGAATGCGAGACGCACTGACTCTTTCTTTTTTCCGACAGTGATGGTTTTAACTAGAACGCCGTCGTCCCCTGGTTTCCACCCCCCATCAGTGAGTATCTGACGTGCCGCTTCAATAGCAACTTCTGAGGTTGTGGTTGCAATCTCAGTGCCTGCGGTTCGTGGAGGAACTGGTCCGTCTATAACGGCACCATGACCTCGCAACACTCTACTAATTATAGATTCCTTGTCAACTGCGCGATCAAGAGCACGTCGGACACTCGCATCAGCAAAAATTTTGTTTTGGCTTTGGTTAAAAAATACACCAAATATTCTTCCGAATACTGCTTCGTGGAGCGCAAACGATGAAAGAGACCCTGTTGTGTCAATTGAGTGTGCTCCTTGTACTTTGTTTTGACTGAGAGCATCTTTCAGTGTTTCAGCGTTGGTATAGATTTTGAATATAAAATTTTTGATGTATGGAATGCGTGTTCCTGAAGTGACAGCAGTGAGCGTGTATTCGATTGGGATACCTGAGCTGTTTCTTTTAACGTTCGCAACACGGTATGGCCCTGAACCAATAGGATCTGTGTTTCGTGTACTGAAGGGAAATTCTTCAGGAGATACTTCTTGCCAAACATGTTTTGGCAATATCCCTAAGGTCATATTTTCAAGAAACGGCGCGTAAGGACTTTTAAGTGTAAATGAAACTGTGCGTTCATCGAGTGCTGATACGGACACACCTTCCCAGTCCGCTCTTCGTGGGCTCTTAATGTTAGGGTTCTCAGTTGAGCGAATGGTATAGACAACGTCGTCTGCAGTCACCGGTTTGTTGTCGTGGAATCGTGCTGAGCTTTTAATAACGAATGTGTAGGTGCGTTTATCGTTGCTTATTGAATAACTTTCAGCGAGGTCGGGCGTGAGTGAGCCATCCGGGTTTGATCGCATAAGTCCTGAATACACAAGAGTAGTAAGATCTCTGTCAGTATCAGAAATAGCGAGTACCGGATTAATGAAACGTGGAGAACCTATAAGTCCTTCAGTATATGAACCTCCATATGCCGGAACTTCTTCAGTTAATGCGAGTGAAATTGATGCCAATAGTGCCCCTACTGAAAAAACCATCATGATCGCCAATACCCCAGCAATAAGGCGATCAGAAGGCGTAAGAATACGCACTCTTTTTTCAAGAGCCTGAATGATTGGATTAACCCGGCGTTTCAAGAGCGCACGGACGAATGCTCGAATTGATTGCATTGCAAGTGTTAGCGTTCTGTTGATACCAACAAGTATCAAGTGTTTATGAACTGAATTATGCGGTCAAAAGAGCGACAATTGATGAAAGTGTGAAGAGAATAGCAAGAATGATTGAGCTTCTAAACAAAAAAAGCTCTGCACCACGGCGCTTATAGAAGCTACCTTCAGAGCTGTCACCAAAAGCGCCTCCAAGACCCGCACCGCGAGCTTGGAGAAGAATTGCTCCAACGAGAAGAATTGAAAGTATTACTTGTACCCCTGGAAGGAGGCTGTGAATGAGAACCATAGTGCTTAGGGGACTAGGATACCACATGAGGCTCGTTTTTGTGAAGTACCCTTCTAAAAAGAGTGGGGAAGAAAACGATTGCAGGAAGAGCTAAAACTTGACGCGCCATTTTGCTCTACATATACTAAGCAGTACTTTAAAACCTTTACGTACACCAATAGTTATATGTCAAAAACGAAGAAAGGTTCGTCCGTTAAAAAAAGCGCTCCAAAGCGTGAGTCATCAATTGGGATTACGCCACTTAGCGACAGAGTAGTAATAAAGCCTCTCACAGTAGAAGAGATGGGCTCAATGACTTCGTTTGGAATTATCATTCCTGACTCTGCAAAAGAAAAACCAGAACAAGGAAGGATAGTAGCAGTGGGTGCTGGCAAATGGGATGAAGATGGGGAGAGAAGGATTCCTATGTCAGTAAAAATTGGAGATAAAGTCATGTTCTCGAAGTACGGTTTTGACACAATCAAAGTGTCGGGAGTCGAGTATTACGTTGTCTCTGAATCAAACGTCTTAGCAATTCTTAACTAACTCTAAACCTAAATACACTACAACTATGAGTAAGAAAATTTTATTTGAAGCAGATGCACGAAACGCAGTGAAGGCAGGGATCGATATTGTTGCAAGCGCGGTCAAGGTAACACTTGGTCCACGAGGAAGAAATGTCATTCTTGATAAAGGCTACGGCGGTCCACACATGACAAATGATGGTGTGACTATTGCAAAAGAAATATCCCTCAAGGATAAGTTTCAAAACATGGGGGCTGAGATAGTGAAGGAGGTTGCAAACAAGACAAATGATATGGCAGGTGATGGCACCACCACTTCCGTAGTTCTCTTCCAAGCTCTTGTTGATGAAGGAATGAAGCATACTGCCATGGGGTTGAATGCTATGGGTATTCGAACCGGTATGGAGAAAGCTGCAGAGGCAGCGGTGAAGGCATTAAAGTCAATGGCAAAGCCAGTTTCTGGCGATAAAGATATCAAGCAAGTTGCTACTATTTCAGCTGAATCTGAAGAAATTGGTACAACTATAGGTGAAGTTATTAAGGAGGTTGGACAACACGGTGTTGTGACTGTAGAGGAATCACAAACATTTGGTATTGAAAAAGAATTGGTAAAAGGATTGGAATTCGATCGAGGATATGTCTCGCATTACATGGTTACTAATCCTGAAAGAATGGAGGCAGAGTATCGCGACGTTGCTATTCTTGTTACCGATAAGAAAATCGCATCCATTCAGGAAATACTTCCTGTTCTTGAAGGTGTTGCACGTTCAGGTAAGAAAGAATTGGTAATCATTGCTGATGACGTTGAAGGAGAAGCACTTACCACATTTGTATTAAATAAATTGCGAGGTGCTTTTAGCGTACTTGCGGTGAAAGCTCCAGGATACGGAGATAGAAAGAAAGAAATGCTTCAAGATATCGCAACTACTATTGGTGCGACAGTTGTTTCAGAAGAGACTGGAATGAAGCTCGATAAGATTGAAATGTCAGTACTTGGCCGAGCACAACGAGTCGTTTCTAAAAAAGATTCAACGGTTATTGTTGGTGGCAAAGGTAAGAAATCAGATATCGAGGCTCGTGTAAGTTCACTCCAAAAGCAACTTGAAACTATAGATTCAAAATTCGATAAAGAAAAAATTCAGGAGCGAATTGCAAAACTTTCAGGAGGAGTAGCAGTTATCCGTGTAGGTGCCGCAACGGAAACAGAAATGAAGTATCTTAAAGACAAAATTGAAGACGCGGTGAACGCTACGAAGGCTGCAATTGCCGAAGGTATTGTCCCTGGAGGCGGAACAGCGTTGGTAAAAGCATCTGCAAAAGCCGAAGAAGTCGCTGACTTTAAGAAAATGTCTAAAGAAGAGGAG
>SCVI01000013.1 GCA_004296925.1 Patescibacteria group bacterium
CATTAATTTGATTGAACGCGCTATTCGAATGAATGGGGTGACACATATTGTGTTCAATAAGGTTGATATTATGCGAAAAGTAGGGAAGTGGGCAGTGATACTCGATAAGAAAGTGAAGGTTTTTAAGAGTGAGAGGGAAATGAAATCTTTTTTAACAAAGCGTCTTAAGACACTTAGTATTCCTGCAAAACACGTATACTTTTCAGAAGATAAAGAAGGTCTTTAATAATCAGCTTTGAGCATGTTGTCTATTGTAAAATTTTTCGGCGCATCTGTACTCGTTACGCTTGGAGCGCTTGGAGCTGTTTATTATTACCTCGGTATTCAAGCCTTTCTTACAGCTGCTCTTTTGGTCATACTTGAAGTAACTCTTTCCTTTGATAACGCAGTAGTAAATGCACGAGTCTTGGAGAAGATGAGTCCTAAATGGCAGAAAAGATTTTTGACGTGGGGAATTTTAATCGCGGTGTTTGGTACCAGAATCTTTCTACCAATTTTCATAGTGTCCGCGGTGGTTTGGGCATCACCTCTTTTCATAGCGCATATTGCGTTCTTCGACCCAGCGCACTACGGAGAATTATTGGAGGGCGCTGCCGCGGGCATACATGCATTTGGAGCAACATTTCTTCTTTTGGTCGCATTGAAGTACTTCCTTGATGAGAATAAAAAAACACACTGGATTCAATTTATAGAACGACATTTAATTTCTTGGGGTCGCATTGAAGCTATAGAAATTACTCTCGCGCTTCTCGCTGTAGCAGGTGTGTCCTATTTCGTGCCGGCAGCAGAACAAGCCACTGTACTCATTGCGGGGATTGCCGGAATCTTGGTTTTTATTGGAATGCAAGCACTCACAAGCGCATTCACTGTTGAAACAAAAACCACAGTTAATGCAAGCTTCGCACTTTTCATGTATCTAGAAGTATTAGACACTGCGTTCTCACTCGACGGGGTTATTGGTGCGTTCGCACTTACTAGTGCAATTCCGGTTATTGCGGTCGGTCTTGGTGTGGGTGCTTACTTTGTAAGATCGCTCACTATATATATGGTGAAACAAAAGACGTTAGATACACTCGTATATCTTGAACACGGTGCGCATTGGGCAATTTTCGGTCTCGCAGCCAGCATGCTCGTAAGTCTTTTAACTGATGTACCTGAGGTGGTTACGGGTACCGTCGGACTTGTGTTTGTAGTAGCAGCGTACTACTCATCGCTTCGATTCAATAAAAACAATTCATCACATTCCCTCCCTGCATAATTTTTCTTATCAAAGTGGTAGAATAAGTGAATACTCGATAACTGATTTTTACTATGGATACTAATCCTCAAACACAAGGCATTCTTGGAAGCCCAATTATTACTAAGCTTGGCGCAATCTTCTTGATCGTTGCCATAGTGTTTATTGGCGCAAAAACGCTGAACGCTATTGTTAATTTTGACACGATTTCAGAACCAGCTTCAAACACCATCTCAGTTCAAGGAGAAGGGAAAATTTCTGCTGCACCAGACATAGCTCTGATTTCTTTCACTGTTTCAGAAAATGGCGATAACTCAGCAGACGCGCAAGACGCGGTAGCAAAAAAGATAAAAGTTGCACTCGAAGGACTTAAAGGTCTTAAGATTGCCGACAAAGACATAAAAACAGGGTCATATTCTGTATATCCGCGATACGCAAATCAACAACCTTGTTACGCGGGTCAGCCGTGTGTGTATGGGGAACAGAAAATAGTTGGTTTCACCGCATCTCAGACAGTAGAAGTGAAGGTTCGTGCGATAGATGAAACAGGAAAAGTATTATCCGTGCTTGGAGATGCAGGCATCTCAAATCTTAATGGACCTAACTTTACACTCGACGATCCTGATGCGGTACGCGCAGAGGCAAGAAAAGAGGCTATCAAGGAAGCAAGAGCAAAAGCAAAACAACTCGCGTCTGATTTAGGGGTGCGCATAGTTCGAGTTGTAAATTATTCTGAAAATGGAGCCTATCCGCCAATGCCGTACTTCAAAAACGACATGATGGCTGCAGGAAGTGCAGCTCCTCGCGAGGAGATTGCTCTACCGGCAGGGGAGAACGACATCATTGTGAACGTATCAGTTGTCTACGAAATCCGTTAACATAAAGGTTTTTGGCCGTTATCGGTCGCAAGGAAACAAAATACGCATGTCTTGACATGCGTATTTTGTTGTGCTATCATATTTTTATGTCTAAAGAAGGTTTAAAAAGATTTATGGCTCCGCTTGCGGCAGTTATTACTATTGGTGGCACTGCACCAGAGGCACGAGCACAAGATGCTGGCGATTTTCTCCGCGCGATAGGAGTGGGTGTGCGCATAGGGGAGAGAATTAATCAGTATGATGAGTGCCGCGCTGATGCCGTTGATAGAGGTTACGAGCTTCAAATGAGCGCAAGAGATATTGAGGATGGGTATCGGCTAGAAATTGAAGGAATCCGCCTTGATGCTAATGAAGAAATACGTAATGCGCGAGAGCGGTATGCAGGAGCTGATCTTGATCATCGAATAAGAGTAATTCAAAACAATACTAATAGGGCCGAACTGCGCGCTCGTGAAATGTTTAGACGAGATATGGCAAGAGTGAGACAGCTCGCATCGAGAAACAGAACTCGACCTTGCTAAGTATATTACTTTGTATGGGACTTGAAATGTTTGGATTAGGTTCAGCGGTTCATGAGCTTGCCCGCGGATGGAAGTATGGAGGGGAGTTTCCTTCTAGGGAAATTGCTGAGGCTAAGTTTGCACTTAGAATCGCACTCCAGTGGGAGGTAGATATAATTGATATCGAAGATGGAGGACGAAAAGTTAAGGTATATGTTAGATCCCCAGCTGATTTAGCAGCAGCAAAATTTCGCGCTTGACCAAAATACCTTAGAAAGGTAGGATACACGAAGCCCCCGCAGGGCTTTTTTTATAGAACATATGAAAGGATTCATCTCATACATTCAAGCAGTTCGCGGTGAACTTAGTCACGTATCTTGGCCTTCAAGAAGCCAGGCTGTCCTCTATACCCTTATGGTTATAGCGATCTCAGTAATAGTAGCTTTTGTTCTTGGTGGTTTTGACTTCCTTTTTACTCTTGGACTTGAACAACTCCTACTTCTTAAACGCTAAACATATGTCAAAACAAGAAACAGGTCAGCGAGGATGGTATGCCGTTCACACATATTCTGGGTATGAAAATGCGGTTTTACGTAATCTAAAACAGCGCATTGATTCTCTCGGGATGCAGACAAAGATTTTTAATGTTGTTATTCCTACGGAAAAGAAAATAAAGGTAACGGGCGGAAAGCGTCAGACCGTTGAAGAAAAAATATACCCTGGGTATATTCTCGTCGACATGATTGTTGATGATGAGAGTTGGTATGTAGTTCGAAACACACCTCGCGTTACTGGATTCGTTGGTTCTGGTATCACCCCAGTTCCTTTGACTGAAGATGAAATGAATATTCTCTTCAAGCGAATGTCCACCGACACCGCAAAACACAAGATTGACTTCACCTTGGGCGAGCCGGTTGTAGTAGCGGACGGTCCATTTAAAGACCTGGAAGGGAAGGTAGGTGAGATAGATGAAGAGAAAGGTAAGGTAAAAGTACTGGTATCTATGTTTGGACGCGAGACACCTGTTGAGCTCGACTTCTTGCAGGTTCGCAAACTCTAAGACAAGACTTATTTGACCAAGACCACTTAATAATATAGATTTCCCACATGGCAAAAATTGTAAAAAAGATAAAACTTCAAGTTCCCGGCGGTAAAGCTACCCCTGCGCCTCCTGTAGGAACCGCGCTTGGTCCAGCCGGAATCAACATCGGTCAATTTGTGACTCAGTTTAATGCTGCAACACAAGACCAAATGGGCGATATCCTTCCTGTTGAAATTTCAGTATTCGACGACAGAACATTTTCTTTCATCATCAAGGTTTCTCCAGCGTCTCGCTTGCTCCTTAAAATTGCAGGACTTGAAAAAGGTTCTGGAAAGGTACCAGCGGTGAAGGCAGGATCAATCACAAAGGCACAGCTTACAGAAACGGCACAAAAGAAAATGCCGGACTTGAACACAAAAGATATTGCGCAAGCAGAAAAAATCATTGCAGGCACCGCTCGCTCAATGGGGATCGACGTGAAGTAGTGCAACGTCGATTAGCCGGAGGCGGACGCGTCGAGGCGGGCTCGCGCAACTTTTCAGGAGATATGTATGTGTGAGTTGATATAAAATAGGTTGCAGGTGATAGCTTTTAGGGCACAATGCGGTGAATGGAAGTCACCGCATTTTCTATTGATATTCTGAAGCCACCGAAGGATGATTTATTTTCCAAAATAAAAGCATCTTCACTCTCGCTTCAAGAAAACGATGTTGTAGCTATTTCTTCTAAAGTTGTTTCTATACACGAAGGGCGATGTGTTGAAAGAGATTTCAACAAAAAAGACGAACTGGTTGCACAAGAGGCAGAATTATTTTTACCTCGCGACGATATGCGAGATGGCGCGGTGATGCACACCATCACAAACGGCATCCTCATTCCCTCAGCTGGTATTGATCCACTTGGGCAATATTATGTTCTCTGGCCACAAGATCCGCAAAAATCTGCTGAAACACTTTTGGCGTGGTTCAAAGAAACATATAATGTTGAAAATTTATATCTCGTTATGACAGATTCGCGAAGTGTGTTTCTTAGGAAAGGTGTCGTAGGAATTGCGCTTGCGTGGGCAGGTTTTGAGCCGCTTTTTAGTAATAAAAATCGTGTCGATATTTTAGGTATCGCGTCGGGCGGAAGCCAAACAAATATTCCTGACTCGCTCGCAGCCGCCGCATCATTCGTTATGGGAGAGGCTAATGAACAAACACCGCTTGTACGGGTTCGTAACGCTCCGTATATTGGTGACGTTGCTCACAACAGCGACGACGTATTTAAATCAACGATTGAAGAAGATTTATTTGAGCCCTTTCTTAAGAATGTGAGGTGGCAAAAAGGTGGAAATGCTAAGAATTGACGACCTCTTCTCAGAGGAGTATATGTGTACATATGAATGGTGAATATCTCGTCGGCCCGTTTAGGCGAGCTCGGAACGAAATACTTTGTACGAGTGACCATGAATGGGTTAGAGTCGCCTGGGATGCCTTATACGGAATTCCGCATTATTTACAGTGTAGGAATTGCCCAGCAACCAAAGCATTACTATAACTATAAAAATATGGGAATTGAGGGTTCATTTTTAACAAAACAGTTTCCCCATAGAGATGAGGTTCCTTGTGTGCCAGGTAAGACACACACCGAAGATGGCGCAAAGTTTTTTGGTGTATTTCATGAGCTCGGCATATTTCATCCGAGTTTTGTCTGCCCTCATTGTCATAAAAAGTTTTTGGATGAAGACACCACAGTCCACTAACCCTAAAGTAAATACTTGTATGAGCGAAAAAAGAAGAAAAACATCTGAAGTGTCATCCACTAGAGTAGATGAAGGCTTTAGAATATATCTTTCTCCGTGCCCATCGGGAGGTAATCATGATTGGACGCATGAAAAGGATTCTGTCGAAGTAAGGACACAAGGACATGTGCGAATAAATCACTGCACGAAATGTAAAGCAGAGAGTAATACACCACTCTCAATATAATTTTTTTTTTGGTATACTTTTTATATGGATGGATTGTCGTTCGGGTCTAGAAAGCCAACACCTCCGCTTGCACGAGTGGCTGCGTGTGTAGGAACTCCGCTTAGAAGCGGACTTCACTCATGGAGGCACTATGGTGCAGGCAAAATAAGTACTTGTAACAAGTGCCCTGCAACAGCTAAGTACGAGGAGGTTAGTTAGTTCTCTCGTTCGAGAACTAAAAAAGAATATGAAGTTCCTTCATATTCTTTTTTAGTTTCAGAAATTATTTTTGAAAACTCTAAATATTCAGGAAAGAAAACATCTGCTTCTTTGCTGTCTTCAATAAGAGTGAGGTCGAGCTGGTCGGTGTAGGGAAGTGCTGCTTTATATATTTCACCACCACCAATAATGAATATTTTCTCACTATTAAACGCGCGCCCCTTTTGAATCGCGTCTTCAATCGTATGTACCACCGTAATTCCTTCGGGTTTATACTCAGTATCTCGGGTTACTACGATTGTTGGTCTTCCGGGGAGGGCTCTGCCCATTGATTCAAAATTTTTTCTACCTGTTATGACTGGATGCCCAAGTGTTTCATCACGGAAGTGTTTCATGTCTTCTGGAATTTTGTATATAAGGTCATTGTTTTTACCAAGACCTCTGTTAATTCCAATAGCGGCGATTGCTATGATTTTGCTTTGTGCCATGGATGTTTCTTTTTTATATCTCGATCTGCCCAAAGTTTCGGCAACATAGTTTCAGGTCTCCATGACTTTTTAAGTTTCGTTATATCGGTCGTAGTTTGGTATTTTCCTGTTTTTGTATAGTCTCCTGCAAGTATTGGACCAGTATCAAAAAAGACAATCTGCGCGATACGACGACCAACAACGATAGGAATAATGTAGTGTTGTGATGCATTGGAAATTTCCATCACCCAACGATTTGTATACCCAACATCACCCCAGCCAGCGCATTTGCAGACATTAATGAAGTTACGCCCCATTGAGGAGCGCGCCTTCATCATAGTAGTTACCGAATCTTTTCCTCCAATAAACTCGTTCGTGTGAGCCAGAATAGTTTCACCGGGTTCCATGAGAATTACTTTGTCATCAGGACGTATGCCGTCAAAAGAAAAATTGAAATTTTTGAGCTCCTCTTTCGCTGTTTTTGCTTGACGAGGTTTTGTATCCCACACTATTTCAGTATCTGATTTGCTGTACACGTTGTAGACTTTTTTGTGTCCCTGAGGGGGCTGTTCTTTGAAGTACCATTCGCCAAGCGTTACATCGTAGCTTGAAGTAGCAAGATTCTCGCGTTGGAACGGCTCAATAATAACCGTCCCGTCTTTCAAATGTTCAAGAATTTTTTTGTCAGAGAGTGCCATAAGTAGGTTATAGGGAATAGGAATTGGTAAAAATTAAAATTATTATACGGCCATCCGGGCTTTGATTGGAGGGTGTGACTGATAATTTTCTAACTCAATGTCTTCCATTTTAAATCCATCTATTGTTTTCACTGACGGGTTAAGTTTCAAAGTTGGAAGTGGAAGTGGTTCGCGTGAAAGCTGCTCTTCAACCGCGTCCATGTGATCTGCATAAATATGCGCATCACCAAGCGAATGTACAAATTCGTGTGCAGTAAGCCCTGTAACTTGCGCCACCATATGGAGAAGGAGAGAGTAGGACGCAATGTTAAATGGGACGCCAAGAAACATATCACATGAGCGCTGATGCATTAGAAGTGAAAGTTTGTCTCCCGCAACAAAGAATTGAAAAAACATATGGCACGGCGGAAGTGCCATTTGATCCAATTCACCCGGGTTCCACGCCGAAACTATCAAACGTCTATCAGTCGGATTTGTTTTTATGCGGTGTATGACATCTGCAATTTGATCAACGGTTTCTGGTTCCGCCTTCGCCAAGGCTTCGGCGGACAAAGCAGGTTTTTGCCACTTCCTCCATTGCACACCATAGACTCTCCCTAAGTCTCCAGGGAATGTTGCCTTTGGTGCCCAATAATCAGCGTTAGCATTATCAGTCCAAATCGTTCTTTCTGATCCGTTGAGTTCTTTTAGTCGATTGTCATCGTTAGAACCTTCTAAAAACCACAAGAGCTCACTCTTCACCGCTTTGAATGCAAGTTTTTTTGTAGTGACTGCGGGAAATCCGTCAGACATTTTAAAACGCATTTGCAAACCAAAGAGAGCTCGCGTCTTTCCATTTCTAGTGTCGCGATCTGCGCCTTCATCCATTACTTTCTTCAGGAGTGCGTTGTACTGTTTCATATGTTCTCTGTTACAGTATAACGGAAAGAGTAATATCCACTCACTTGACGAGTTAAACATCTATGGCAAAACGAGGAACATTTATAGTTTTTGAAGGAGGGGAGGGTTCAGGTAAAGATACCCAGATTGAGTATTTAAAAGAACTTTTACCTGACGCTGTATTTACAAAAGAACCTGGTGGTACCAAACTCGGCACTCAGTTAAGAAAACTCCTCTTAGAGTGGAAAGATGGCGAAATAGACCCTCTTGCCGAGATTTTGTTCTTCTCAGCGTCACGTGTTGAATTTATGAAGCATGTTGTAAGACCTGCTCTTTTAGAAGGGAAAACAGTTATTTCTAATCGTTTCGCGCTCTCTACCATTGCGTATCAAGTGTATGGGCGAAATCAGCTCGACATGCTCGAATTTACACGCCTTGCTACGAAAAAAGCTGTCGGAGAAGATATCCCTGATCTTACTGTGCTTTTAGATATAGATCCGAAGATGGGGATTGAAAGGGTAGAGAAACGAAACGACGGAAAAACCAGATTTGATGCAGAAACGTTGGAGTTTCATACGCGTGTCCGAGAAGGTTTTGTAAAGCATGCTGGCGAGTTCGGCGCACATGTAGTTATTGATGCGGGTAAATCTGTGGAAGAAGTGCAAGCACAAATTCGCATACTCTTGGCGTCTCACGGTATACTGTCGACATGAAATTTATAGAACGACAGGATAAAGAAGTTTCAGCAGCTATTTTAGGAGAGGAAAAACGCGAAGCAGAAGGGTTAGAGCTCATTCCCTCTGAAAATTATGTGTCCCGTGCCGTTCTTGAAGCGAATGGTTCAGTGTTTACAAATAAATATTCTGAGGGGTACCCAGGAAGACGTTATTACGGAGGTCAAGATTTTACCGACATTGTCGAACGTCTTGCTATTGAGCGCGCGAAGACTCTTTTTAATTGTAAATTTGCAAACGTACAACCACACTCTGGTGCACCAGCAAACTTAGCGGTCTACGCTGCGCTTTTGAATCCTGGCGACACAATTCTCGGAATGGATTTATCTCATGGCGGTCATCTTACACATGGGCATCCAATGACACTGCCTGCGAAGATTTACAATTTTGTTACTTACAAAATGAAAGATCCCGAGACAGGGGAGATAGATTACGAGGAGCTTCGCCGTGTTGCCGTTGAAACGAAACCAAAAATTATTCTTGCGGGCTTTAGTGCATATTCACGAACGCTAGACTATAAGAAGTTTGTTGATATTGCGAAAGAGGTTGGAGCAATCACTGTTGCAGACATGGCACACATCGCTGGACTTATTGCTGGAAAGGCACTCAGAAATCCATTTGACGATGGTTTCGATGTGATTACCTCAACGACGCACAAAACATTACGAGGACCTCGTGGTGGGATTATCCTTACTCGTGAAAGTGAGGAAATTGCAACCAAAATAGACAAGTCAATTTTCCCAGGTATTCAAGGAGGTCCACACATGCACTCAATTGCTGCTAAAGCGGTTGCGTTCGGTGAAGCGTTGACGCCGGCGTATCAAGAATATGCACAGCAAATTTTGAAAAACGCTAAAGCGATGGAACATGTGTTTCGACGTGAAGGAGTCCGTATGATTGGAGGCGGAACGGACAATCATTTGATTCTTGCTGATGTATTTGGCTCCTTAGGGGTTACAGGTAAAGAAGCGCAGACGGTCTTGGATGAAGTTGGTATTACGCTCAACATGAATTCGATTGCGGGAGACACAAGGAAACCCCTCGATCCTTCCGGAATACGTTTTGGAACTCCAGCAATAACCACTCGCGGATTCAAAGAGGTAGAATGCGCTCGCGTTGCAGAGCTTATAATTCAAACTCTGAAAAATAAAGACTCTGCGGATGTAAAACGAGTAGTGCATGAAGAAGTGAAAGAGCTTGCTGGGCAATTCCCAATTCCTGAGTCGTTTATATAGCACTTTCGTGAAGATACGAAGAGCGACAGTGAAGGACATATCTCGTATACGGGCACTTATACGGAAGTACCCGGAAAAACTTTTGCAGGGGCATCTCCCCAAGGCGAATGAGTTTTTTATTGCGTTAGATAAAAAAGCTGTAGTGGGATGTGTAGGGCTCGTTATCTACTCAAAACGATTGGGGGAAATTAGAAGTATCGCGGTCCAAGAAGAATATCAAGGGCAGGGAATCGCGACACAACTTATTGAACGAGCAATACGAGAAGCAAAGAAACGTAAGGTGTATGAATTGCTCACGGTGACCGGTGCCCCAGAGTTATTTGCCAAGCATGGTTTTGGTACATTTAACAAAGAAAAATTAGCACTTCTTAAGGTGTTGTAGTTTCATATCACTAAAGTGGGTATACTTGGAACACATGAGTATAGAGGGTCGGATTCAGGAAGCCATTAAAGCCACGCTCAGCGAGCTTGGTTTTGATGATGTAACGGTCAGTCTTTCGCATCCAGTTGAGTTAGCGCATGGGGACTACTCC
>SCVI01000014.1 GCA_004296925.1 Patescibacteria group bacterium
GGCGCTTGAAGCATTGAAGCACGCAGGCCAATACGCATTCCGTGATCGACGAGCTAAAAAGCGTACAATGCGAGGACTTTCAATTGTTCGCATTAACGCGGCGCTTCGTGAACGAGGTTTCAAAAACTACAGTTCGTTTATAGGAGCTCTCAAGAAAGCCAAAATTGATCTCGACAGAAAGGTTCTCGCCGAAATCGCAGGAACATATCCTGAAGTATTCGATCGCATTTTGAAAAAGGTTTCCTAAAGTCAACAAGTAAAAAATCCCTTCGGGGATTTTTTACTTTGTGATGAGTTCAAGAGAAATGATCTCCCCTTCACTTGGCACATCGACTGGGATATTGAGAAATCCGCTAATACGTTGCGCGAGAAACGAGGCAGCTTCGGTATCACCAAGAACTACCATTACTCTTTTCGGTGCAATTTTTTCTGCAAAAGACATTAGGTCATCTCTATCTGCGTGGGCTGAGAAACCGTCTGTTGAAAGAACCTGCGCTCGAACTGGGACTGCTGCACCGTCAATATTCACACTTTTTGCTCCATCCTTCAGCTTCCTTCCAAGGCTCCCCGGCACTTGGTACCCAACAAGAAGGAGTGTCGTGCTTTTCATCGGTAAATAATGCGCTTCATGGCGACGAATGCGCCCTCCATGTGACATTCCTGCTCCCGCAATAATTACCTTCGGCATCGGCGCGCTATTGATAGATGCGGATTCTTCTTGTTCTGTCGTAACCTTGAGACTTCCAAATTGAAAAGGATCGTCTCCACTTTGGAGCCGATGTCGCACCTCTTCGCGCAAAAATTCTGGATTATTTCTATATACCTCAGTTACCTTCGCAGCGAGCGGAGAATCCATGAATACAGTTACCTCTGGTAAGACCCTATCAGTAATCGCTTTATCAAGAATTGCCAATAAAATTTGCGTGCGCTCTAAAGAAAATGAGGGGATGAGTAATGTACCTTTTTGTGAGATTGTGTTTTTGACTGCATCCAATAGCACTTTTTCACTGTCTTCTATTGACCCATGAGTTCTATTTCCATATACACTTTCGGTGACAAGATAGTCAACTCCACCAACGATATCCCGATCCGGAACAATAACCGCAGGAGTGCGTCCTAAGTCTCCTGTAAAAAGTAGTTTTGTGCCAAACACATCAAGAAACACTGTGGCAGAACCTAATATGTGGCCCGCGTTATTAAGTGTGGCGGTAACTCCTTCTCCTACAGTAATCACGTCTTTATACTCTATAGGCTCTAGTTTTTTAACTGCAGTATCAACATCCTCAAAAGTGTACGGTGGATCATAATGGCAACGCTTTGCTTCAGCTCCGATAAGCTTCACTGAGTCTTCAAGCATTATTGGCACAAGCTCACGTGTAGGATGTGTGGCATACGCGCGCCCCACAAAGCCCTCTTTTACCAATTTAGGAAACAACCCTATGTGATCAGCGTGTGCGTGTGTAAAAAATATTGCGTCAATGGAACTTGGATCATATGGAAATTTTTCATGATTAACTGACTCGCAAAACCGTTCTCCTTGTGTAAGCCCGCAATCGATAAGTATCCGAGTGGTTTTTTCTCCATTCTTTACCTCAACTAAAAAATTCGATCCTGTTACTCGCCGTGCTCCTCGAAAAAATGTAATTGAGAGTGATTTCATATTGTTCATCATACCGTACTCATACATTAAAAAATCCGCCCAATGAGCGGATTTTTTATAAGGGGCTACTGGGAAGTATTAACCTGAAGCATTATGCCCAGGTGGGTGCCCGCAACCAAAACATTTCGGAACTTCCGAGGATGCTCACCAATGAGTGGCGATATGAGGCTCCCTATACTTTTGTAATGAGGTTAATATTTCTCCACCAACCCCACTATCAAGGGTAGCACAATGAAAAACCGCCTGAGCGTAAAACTAACTGTGAATTATTCCAAAATCCCGTCTAGGTTTACATCGTAGAGAATTTGTTCCCCTACTAATCTGTATGGGATCATCTCTTCTTCCCTAAACCACACCGCAATCTCTCGAGATGCTTCTTCGGGAGACTCAGAGCAATGCACTAAATTTCTCACGGCTCTATTCTGCACCGAGGAGTGAGCATATGAGTCAATAGTATAATCGCCTCGGATCGTACCAACGTCCGATGTCGCAGGCTCTGTCGAACCAACCAACTTCTTAATAACGGCAACTGATTCATTACCTTGAACAACAAATACTAGAACTGGCCCTGAAGTCATAAACTTCACGATGCCGTCAATGATTTCTTTCCCGTATTCAATCGCCTCCTTCTCAATAGGTAAATTGTGTTTTTTTCTATCAGCGACTATCCGCTGACCCTTCTCTTCAAACCATGCTGCGTCTTTATTGTAGTGGCGAATAAGTGCATCTTCGACGGGTACGATAAACTTAAAACCTATAAACTTTAGTCCTGTGCGTTCAATGCGTTTAATAATCTCACCGACAAGTGAGCGTTGAACTGCGTCTGGCTTTAAAATAACGAGGGTGCGTTGTTGTTGTAATTCCATTGCGCGACTATAACATGCTCTCGGATAGCCTGCCAGCAAACTGATTCAGCGCCTCTTAATTCTTTGCATCCCGCATCTGGTCGTACTTGCGTCTAATTTCGTCTTCAACAGCATCTCTTGCTCGCCCGTATCGTTGATACGAGAGTTGTTTTAGCGCGTCGATATTAAGAAAATCTCCCTGCAGGAACGGAATGGTTTCCATTGAAAACGCGGGTGCAGGCTTTCCTCCTGCTAGTAATTTCAAATATGCGTGATAGTTATCAAGTTTCAAAAAATCGTTCACTTCAAAACGTGGCGCAAACTGTTTTGAGATATATTCAGCGTCGTCCGGTCCAACTCTAAACACTGCCATTGTGCCTACGTTTCCGAACACTGATTGTTTAATTTTTTCCTGAAGTTGAGATACATACTGGTGCGCCATCGTCATAGACAAACGAAACTTTCTTGCTTCTGAAAGAATGGTTGAAATGGTATCCGTAGTAATGTTTTGAAATTCGTCGATATAAAGGTAAAAATTTGGAGGATTTGTATGAATATACTCAGTTCGAGCAAGTGCGGTCATCATAATTTTTCCTACGATGACGAGTCCGAGCAGATTCGCATTCACATCACCAAGGCGACCTTTCGAAAGGTTTACTAAAAGAATTTTCTTATTATCCATAATATCTTTGAAGTCGAAAGCTGAGCGTTGCTGACCGACAATTGGTCGCATAATTTCGTTTGCAATGAAGATGTCAAACTTCGAAGTAATGTATGGAACTACGTTTCGGATATCTCCTTCCCCCCTCACGTTCTCAGCAATATCTTCCCAGAAATGTGTTACAACAGGATTTCTGCAACGAGAAAGCTTTAAGGCTCTAAACTCCTCATCCGCCAGAACTCGTGAAATATCCATTAATGTAGAGCCAGTATCTGGGTCTTCGAGCACTAACAATGTGGCATTTCTAAAGTACTGCTCGAAAATAGGACCAAATGCTTCAGGCACAGCGCCGTAGAGTTTCTGAAAAATCTTGAACATCTCATCCACGACAAATGTCTTTTGTTCTGGATAACGTGGATCGTACTCAAGCATGTTGAGCCCCATGGGACGCGGTGTGTATGCAGGATCAAAATAAATAAGATCGTCATACCTCTCTTTTGGAACGCGCGATAAAATTTCCAAAACATCGACACCGTGCGGATCTATAAAGCAAACTCCTTCCCCATTCTCAATGTCCTGAATAATCATGTTCTTCAGAAAGTTGGTTTTACCAGTACCGGTTTGTCCAATGGTGTACATGTGCCGCAGCCTATCTTCAGGGGTAAAGTGCACCAGCGTTTCAACGTTCGAGTATTTATTTTTTCCAATCACAATTCCTTTATCAGGAAGTCCTGGGGGTGCTGGCGCAAGTTTTGCTCCTGTTGTTTTCGCTTCTCTCGATGACGTGCCCCCTGCGATTGTGAGGTGGAACATCGTGGAAAGCTCTGCCAAGTTCATAGGCATCACTGGACTTTTATGCATGAGAGTTGTAGGAGCTTTCGAATGCGTAAGCTCCAGCCAAAGTTGATGGAAAAAACTTTCGTTTGCATGTCTATCAAACGTCCTGAATATGAATGAGCGAAGAAACTCACGTGTCGCACGTTTTCCTTTTGGTGATTTAAAATAAAGACGGTTTCCTTTTGCATCCTCGTACTGACCAAACGTCCCTTCGAGATCATTCAAAATATCCTTCGCTCGTTCTTTCGTACGTGCAGACGCAACAATACGGATATTGACGCCGACTATCACACTCTTCAGCTTCTTCCCTACCGACTCAGTGGCGAACGAGTCGATATTTTTTGTTTCTTCTTTCTTTTTTTCCGAAGTATCAAGCGCCGCAGAAACACCACTAGTGAAACTTTTTGCAAATCTTCGATGTGCTTGGTGGCGCTCAAGGTACATCTGTTCGCGCAATATGTCATTCACTCCTGCCTTTCCTTTGTTTAACAAATCGAGAACGTAGCGAATCCTCTTTGAATGATAATCTCCTGCAGGGGCAAGACTTATTTGAACTGAAGCTCCTTCCCCATCGCGATGAATCTTAGAAAGTGCTGCAAGTGTTACGTTTAATGGATCGTAATTAAAATCTTCAGCCGTTTTTAGTGGGAACACGGGAGGACGCTGATAGAACGCGTACGCCCCTACTGTTTCGCCAAACTGGTTAAAAATATTATAATCGTCTTTCTTTTCAACAACGCGCGCCCTCGGGAACATTGCAAACACTTGTTTTTCAAATGTGTCACGTTTCGTACGAGGAATTGCGATATAAAACACCGCTTCTTCTCGAGTATGAGAAACGGAGATTTCCATTACAAAATGTCCATAATGTATGAGCTTACGTTTGTGCCAATCCTTAAAAAATATAGTATCGGGAAGTTTGATATGAGGAACAACCGCGAGATAAAACTGCTCCATCTGTGAAGCAATATCTTTAAGTGACGACCCAGGTTGACCAGGCGCAGCTTCTTGCACTGCAATCTCTAACAATACATAGTCTAAAGATCTCGCGAGCGCGCTCTTCGGATCGAGTCCTGGAATATCGTGCCCTTCTGCCTTGTATTGCACTAACAATCTATGAAAATCATCTTCCAGATGTGGGTTATTTAACCTGTCCAACTCTTTTATAGCTGCTTCGAAACCTTTAGTTTGCAAAATACCCAACAATTCCTCCATATCGTTGTCATTCGAATCTGGAGTCAATTCCAGCATAATGCTCCCTGAGCGCGATTCATTTGTTTGAACATCTCCGGAGTGTGGCGGTGTGACACCTTCTTCGACTGGAAGTCTTGGATCACCTCTACCGCCACGACCACCCCCACCTGACCGAGAGGTCTCTCGTAGTTTCGTCAATTGATGTTCTGGTGACAGCTTTGCAGCTTTCGTATCAACTCCTTTGTTTGGATTAAATCCTGCCATCCCTGTATTATAGCCCCTTCGATAGTTGCCCCTAATTAAAATGTGAACGTATGTATCATCGAAGAAAACACTGATACTGTTTTCGATGCAATTAATAACGTGGCATCCAATACGCTTTGCATGAGTGCGTTATACGTTGAAAAATAAACATCATAGTGCGTTGGCATAACAGCTTCTTCGTGATTCTCAGTATTTTTCGAAGCAAAAATTTTAGAATCTCCGAACGTTGAGAACGCAATAATAGCGTCCTCATCTTCAGTATGAACCTCTTCAACTATGACCAACGGGGAGCCGGACAATACATCAGCAATAATTGATCTCACTGGCGCGGTAAGTGTCTCTGCATCATTGAGGGGTGCGGGAGTCTTTTTTGAAACCGATAACACAGGTTCGTTTTTGGATTGCGTTTTTTCAACTTCAGCCTTTGGGAAGGGTGTTGCATACAGCTGAACAACAAACGTCACCAACTCTCCATTATAAAAACCTCTCTTCACACCAACACCAACCTCTGTAAAGACAGGGAGAAGTAAGTTTGCTCTATGTGTAGGTGAATTCATCCATGCACGTTGAACATCTACCTCAGTATCTTCATACGTAAGATCTAAATTCTCCCCTATATTCAAGTACTTATATCCAACAGCGTCGACAAAATAGAGTGGCGAACGACCTTCAGGTGTTTCGTGCGCGTAGTAACCACGACTCATCATGTCATCAGCTTTTGCTTGCGCTGCTTTCGAAAGCAAAGAATTCTCTGTAAGAATTCGAACACCATTCACCGCACGGTCTGCGTTCGTATGCGCCAACAAAACCGCAGGAGAAACAGCTGCTAATTGTTCCGTAACTACCAATCGATCAGGTACGAAGTCCTGCATACCAAAAACCACAAAAAGTAACACCATTAGAAACAAGAGTAGTGCGTTACGTATTTGCATACTAAAGATCAATTATTTACTGATCGCCAATAGTTTGAACAAACTCAAATGGTCCTCTTGTCCCAGGAACTTCTGCCGAACCTTCATCTACCTGCCCCCTCTTTATAACCAAACGACCATCTTCTTCAAAGACTCCAATCTCGACACCACCACCTGCAAACCAACACACGAGCCCCGCTTTCTCTCCTTCAGCAAATTTCCAAATCTCTCCTTCAATCTCTGCACAGCTTCCACTAAACTGCCCTAATTGATACTCTCTACCCCCAACCTTCAAAGATGCATTTGTAAGGGGTGTACCAGCAAGTGTAGTACCTGCATCGCTCACAACCCAATGAAATTCTGGTGTGGGGCATTCAGTAAAGTTACAACTTGGAGCGACACGACTCACAGAGCTCCCATCAGGACACATCTTTGCTTCTTCAGTACATGCTTGCCCGTTATTATTTTGCAAAGAATTGCCTGGATAGTAATAATACGCCGCACCTCCAAACCCAATAAAAAGAATCCCAATAAAAACCCATGTGTATGCTTTTTGCATGTTTTCAGTATACCGTCCTCAAGAAACGTTGCGTAGTCTCCGAAAACACCAAGAGTATGACTATTAAAAAAAGATTGAAATGATTATCACTATCATTGGTACCAAGGCGCCAATCATTAATCCTGCTGCAATTTGATACATAGTATGGACACGCAATAACAAACGACTTGCCGAAACTATTGAGGCAAGCGTTAAGAAGAGAAGAGTGATTCCTAAAACATATCTCTCGCCAAATATTTGGGACGCAAGAAATGGCATCATGATTGCCAAAAACGCTGTCGCAGCTGCGTGACCACTCGGGAAAGACCCACCAACCTCATTAACAAGACGTTCCTTAGGGCGCTCAACATGAGTTACGTTTTTCAATATCACCACTACCAAGAACATAACGGAAAACGATACAAAAAATATTATCGCCTCTCGGTAGTGAGACGAGAGCATAAGTAGTAAGACAACCCCCGCAGAGAAAACACAAAATACCATCGTTGTGCCGATTGCGTGTACAAAAAATGCGGCCTTTCTAAAAACGCTGAGTGGTTCCATGTTATTTCACTTGCGTAAGAATTTCTGCGTCTTGGTCTGTAATCAAAACAGAATGTTCAAAATGTGCTGAGCGTGACCCGTCTTTTGTCACAAATGTATATCCATCAGATAAAAGCTTAACGAACGGTGTGCCTTCTGTAAACATGGGTTCAATTGCAATAACCATACCTTCTGTAAGCACGTCTCCCTTACCTGTATCTCCAACGTTTGGGATATATGGTCCTTCATGCACACTGTTTCCGACTCCATGCCCTCCAAGCTCAAACACAATGCCGTATCCACGTCGAACCCCCACTGCCTCTATAGCAGCACTAATGTCACCTACCCTATTTCCAGATCGTGCCATTTTTATACCTGCCATGAGTGCTTCCTTTGTGGCATCAAGTAAGTCTTGTGTATCTTTATCAGTATTACCTGCAACCACTGTAATTGCAGAATCAACAAAACGACCTTCATGGCTTAAGACACAATCCAACCCAACGACATCACCTTCTTTAATAACTGTTGGATTCTCGTTTGGTATTCCGTGTACTACTTCCTCGTTTATTGAGATGCAGATTGTTGCAGGGTACGGACGTGTAGCCCCTTGTGGTGTATATCCTACTAACGACGGTTTATCGCCACCATCTCTAATCAATTTCTCTGCAAGAGCATTGAGCGTGTCGGTCGAGACCCCCGGAACGGTGGCGCGACCAACCGCCTCAAGTACGCGCGCAAGTCTTTTACCTCCCTCTCGTAAATAAGGAATGTCGTTGTCTTGTGCAATCATGCAAGCAATGCGTTCACTTTCTCCATCACCTCAGCATGTACTTCATCAGGAGTATTTTCACCATTGATATCAATACACCTTCCAATTGATTTAAAGTGATCAATTGCTGGCTTCGTTGAACGATTATACTCAGCGAGACGCATACGAATCACTGACTCATCTTTATCGGTTGAATCGCGACCCCTAAGAAGTGAACGTTTTATTACTTCATCCTCTGAAACGTCAAGATTGAGGACCGTATAGGTTCGTCCAAGCCATGTGCAGACCTCATCAATAACACGTGCCTGATCAACATCTCTACCCGAGCCTTCAAAAATTGCGCCTTCAGTTGGAGGCAAGTTAAACAGAAACTCCTCGAGCATATAATTAGCAACCCATGACGGCATGAGTAGTCCTTGTTCGTAGTCCGACTTTATTCTGTTTCCTAAAAGTGAACCAGACGCAACAATCTCTCGAAATTTTGCTCCGGTCATAAAAACTTTATATCCCAATTTCTCAGCCAAACGAACGCTTTGTGTTTCTTTTCCTGATGCAATTCTGCCAACAAAAAAGAAAAGGTGTTTTTGTGTATCCATAGTACTCATGATGCGTGAAACTAAAGCCCTATGCAACTATTCTTGCACAAAAGATCGGATAATATGTTCAAACTGTGTTTTTGCTTCCTCAATTTTTCCAGAAGGATTATCAACAACAAAATCAGCTTCTGCCATAAAACCCATTTCGTCCTCGTAACGCTCTTTTCTTTTCTCAAGCTCTGTTTCTGAAATAGGAGCT
>SCVI01000015.1 GCA_004296925.1 Patescibacteria group bacterium
AAAATTTTTGAAGAAACTCTCGAGGAGAGTTGGCCTTATTGTTGGGTGGTAATTAATACAAATCCTAATGATGGATCAGGGCAAAAGATTGTTTTCGAGTATAAAAGTAACGTTTTTTCGAGTCCACATGAGCAACTTAAATATTTTGAAGAGGAGGTCAATACTTCGCTCGCGAGCAGTGGGTATGCGCTCGCTATTAATCCAATTACAGAAGAACGTGAATTTTGGAAATTTGTGGACAGTCATCAAGATAAAATTGAAAAACTCGTCTTTACATTTAATGCTCCAAACCTCTTCGGCCTCAAGAACTCTCTTAGTCAGGATCTCAAGGATCTTGAAAACGAATACGGATCAACTAAGATTTCAATCGAGTTAGAGAATCCAGCGGGTAAATTGAAAATTCCAAAAAACGAGCTCACCAATCAGAGTGTTGATTACATAACCAAAGGTGGCGGCGAGTACTCTCTTCGCATCAAGGGAAAGACGAAGAAAGTTGTGAAAAGTAAAAACAATATTGTTACCCGCACATTCGATAATCTGGATATCACCCTAAAAAGCAAAGGCCAGGAAGCGTTGTTCGATATTCTTGGTAAGATATTTGAATGAGACTTCTTGGTTTTATTTTTGTATCTATTATCTTTTCGGTCTCAGTGACTGCTGCGGATTATTTTCTTCCCGGTAGTTACCTAGGGACCTTCTTAGATGAGCATTTCATTGAGACATTTGCTGCATTAGTTGGTTTCAATATCGCGGCAGTTATCTTTCTTATTGGTCAAGTAATGGTGCTTGAAGAGATGTATAAGCTTTACTTCGATGCCACAAGAAAAGAAATCAAACACAATTCATATTTTTTACTTTCAGCTTTTGTAATATCGCTTCTGCTCCTTGTCTTTAGACCAGATTTTCTGGTAACAGAGTCATTTGTAAGTAATATTTCGTTTTATACAATTAATGCTTTGGTCATTTCGATATTTAGTCTTGCAATCTTTGCAATATTTGAGATTCTGCATGCCGTATTTAAGCTGAGTAAAGGTGCTAAAAAGAACTAATCGTCAAGCACAACCCTTTTGTCGATTCGGTAAGGTAAAATTCAACAAACGGACTAAGCAGTGCTTGACCGATTGCGGTTCTAGCTCAAGTCCGCGAGCCAAGTTTGAGTTAGGTTCATACTCCAGGGAGCATCGAAATGATAAACTAAAAAACGAGAGAAAATAGATGGTGGCTTCCTTCGCTACCCCTTTTTGAAAATTTGAGCGAAGACGCACGGACGTAAGAACAATGTCAAAAATTGATACATCAGAATTACAGAAAATAATCACAGGGCGCGTAGTGCCCCATATCTATTCTTTTGTAACAAATACGTTACCGAATTATCTCAAGGTCGGTGATACCTACCGTCCGGTCGAAGAGCGCCTCAACGAATGGCGTAGGCACTATAAAGATCTGGAGGAAGTTTCACGCCATAAGGCAACTATTAATGATGAAGTATTTTTCCGTGACTACGCCGTTCACAAATACCTGCAACAAAAAAGTATTACCCAAATACCACTCGATATCTCAAAAAATGTGCACTCGACTGAGTTTTTTGAGGATGCCGAAGAATCCGACGTATCAGAAGCAGTAGATGATATCGTCAAAAACTATCAGAAAACCGATACCTATGACTATTTCAACAACCTCAAAGAAGTTGTTGAGTTTCATTACAATCGGACACAGGATTTTGCACCTCGTGAAAATCAGCAAAAAGTTTTAGATAATTTTGGTACTGCAATAGAAAACGACCGAGACAACCTACTCATGTACGCGGTCATGCGCTTTGGGAAGTCGGCTACTTCTATCTGGTGCGCAAAAAAGATGAAATCAAAACTCACAGTAGTCGTCTCAGCAAAAGCCGACGTCAAGTCTGAGTGGAAATATACAGTTGAAAGTCACAAGGACTTCAAGAACTACCGTTTTATAGATAAAGCAGATCTCAAACGAGGGGTGAAATTATCAGATCTGTACGGAAAAAAGTTTAAGACCGGTAGCGGTGACGAGGAGGTCTGCACGAATATCGTCCTTTTCCTGACCCTGCAAGACTTAGCGGGTTCGACAAGATCGGAAGAGC
>SCVI01000083.1 GCA_004296925.1 Patescibacteria group bacterium
AACCACGCCTACCACAAATCCGTCGGTGTCGGCAGTATACGTTTGCTCCATATTAATCGTGACCCAGGATTGCATCATGGATACCGTAGAGCCGGCTACAGCCTCACCGTTGAAGGTACTGACACCTGCCACCGTGAGTGTGCCGCCCGCTGATACATTCTGAGCGCTGGTATTTCCGCTGATAGTAGCCGTAGAGGCACTCAGGCCGGATGTATTGAGCAATCCGCTGATGATGGCGCTATTTGCCGAAAGAGCATCCGTGGCAACGGTACCGTTCACGGTAGCTCCGGTAGCCGTGATAGCTTGGGCGCTGAGCGTCCCACCGATAGAGGCAGCGCCTGTTACCGTAGCGGTGCCTGTCGTAATGCCCGCCGCTACCAGGCTTGGATTTTGAACCGAAACACTGGTGCTCATGGAGGCCGTGAGAGGCTGGCCACCTTCTGCACTGATCGTCACAGCCACGGTAAACACTGTATCGCTGCTCAGTGGAGGCGAGGTCCATTCGCCGATATCGGCGGGGTGTTCCGTTTGTTGGCCATTGGCAGCATTCGAATAATAAATAGTGAAAGCATCCGAATCCACGACCGAGGAATTCCAGCTAAGCGTTACAGGGGTGCCCGTATTCACCTGGGCCACGGGCAGTAGGAGACTGCCGTTTGCCACGGTGGCCGCCAGGCCATTAAAATAAAAACCCGTTGGAAAGGTGCTGACCACAAAACTGCAATAAGCCGGAGGAAGCGAAACAATCAGCTCCTTGACATCAAGGGTACTATTGCCGGGAATAGGAAGCGTTTGAAATCCGAAAATTTGCACAACCACCGAAGCGCCTGCCGGAAGCAGGTAAGGATTTCCCGATTTCGGAGTCAGCAGATACGTGGCGCTGCCATTGGTGATTGGTGATGGCGGCCCTACGAAGGTCCAGTTAGTAGTATCGTTCACCGAAGTTAAAACACCGCTGGTGCTTTGTGTAATGCAATCACTGTCGGAGCCCACCGTGAGGGTAAAGGAAACAGACGTCACGTTAATGGCGCTGTTGGTTGGATTGGTAATTACAAATTCCAGGGAGCCGGTAACAGGATCCATGTCGGGTATAGATACGGTAAAGGGAGCAGGATTGATTTGCAGGGCATAGCTCAGTTGTGTTGTCGAATCGGTATCCCGGAAGACCCAGGAATTTGGTTTGCTTTGGTGGGTCATAATTGCT
>SCVI01000084.1 GCA_004296925.1 Patescibacteria group bacterium
AACAAAATTCGACAAAAAAAAATCTCTATGAGTGACCGTTAATCAGAATTACCCCACGAAATACCCTTATTTATCGATAAACCCATCTTATGTTTTTGATTTACAAAATCATACGAAAAAAGGCCCCTCGTTTTCACGAAGGGCCTTTTTAACACTAAAAATGAGTGAATTTTTATTTGATCACAGTCAGTTTGCTGAATGCCTGGGCATTGTTCGCTTTAACACTGTACATGTAAATACCTGCATTTAAAGAAGAAACATCCATTTTTGTGCTGTGGCTACCTGCCTGCAGGTTTTCCAGCTTCACGTTTTCCACTTGCTTGCCGGTCACGTCAAATAAAGCGATTTCTACATTTCCTGCCTGAGCCAGGCTAAAGTTAATGTTTACTTCGTCTTTTGCAGGGTTAGGGAAGGCCGGAGATAAGCTCAGACCGTCTTTGCTGATCTCTTTTACATTAACATCAAGCTGTTCAGCTGTTACGATAGGGAAGATGCCCAGATCAGTCGTAAGATTCCAGCCTGCTTTCATAGTAGCCCAGGCATTGGTGTTATCCTTATCCCATGCGGTAAGCGTTGAAGTAGAAGCACATCCGTCAACTGATTGAACTAAGCCCAAAGTGTCCTGCCCCGCACCTGAAAAATCAGCTGATACGAAGAAAGCATTCGTTGTTAAAGACACCGGCGTTGTAAAGGTGAAGATGTTTGCTGTATAAGAACCTGCCGTTAAGGTTGAAATGGTTTTGGTTTCACTGGTCCCCAGTAAAGCTCCCGGAGCACCTGCGTTGTCAGCATAAACCTTAACCGTCATCACTCCTGTTCCTGGTCCACCTGCTTTCTTCGCGCCAATGAATAAGGACACCTGGCTAACAGTACCTGGAAGCATTAAGCTTTTTTCAGCAAGGGTGTAACGCATTGCTTTTTCTTTGTCGCCGAAACGGTTGTTTCCTCCTACATAACCACCTGAAACAGATGTTGTTCCTGCACCGTAAACAGTGAGTGTACAGGTTCCTCCTGCAAATGATGCAGGAATGTAAGCCGTAGTCGTAGCAGTTGCAACAGAAGCAGCAATATTCTGAGGCTTGGTAACGGTTACCAGCTCAGTGGCCACTTTGGTTTGTTGTGCAGATAAGCTTAAGCCAACTGCGAGGGATGCAAATAAGTAAATTTTTTTCATTGTGTGTTTGTGTTTTAAATAAAGTTTGGGTTATTAAATTGG
>SCVI01000016.1 GCA_004296925.1 Patescibacteria group bacterium
GCAAGAATGAAGGAACGCGAGCAACTCAAAACAAAACGAGCGTATGAGATTGATGCGGATGAAAAAAGAGTAGCCTCATTTGTGCATTCATTTCCATTCGAAGCAACAAAGGGACAAAAAACTGCCATCGGGAGCATCTTGGCAGATTTTTTAGAACCGTACCCAATGGCCAGACTTCTTGAAGGTGATGTAGGAAGCGGAAAAACTGCTATCGCGGCGGCAACTGCGTACGCCGTAGCCACTTCAACGCCAATTGGAAAAAATGGATCGAAGCAAAATTTTGGAAATTTACAGGTTGCATACATGTGCCCTACTGAGATTCTTGCCAAACAACATTTTGCAACATTCACCGCATTTTTTAAGGATCACACTATTCAAATAGGACTCATCACTTCCTCTGGCTGTTTCAAATTTCCATCAAAGGTTGATAAAACAAAAGCGACGCCAATTGCAAGATCTCAATTTTTAAAGTGGGTACAGAACGGTGAGATACCTATTGTGATTGGTACGCATGCACTTATCCAAAAAACTGTTCAATTTAAACACCTTGCCTATGTAATTGTGGACGAACAACACCGCTTCGGTACAGCGCAGCGCTATGCGCTTGCTCGCGGAAAGATAAAGACTGAAGGTGGAACAAAAATTAAGAACGACCTATCAGCGCCTAGTCTGCGTATTTCTGCATCCAATCCACACTTACTCTCTATGACCGCAACGCCAATCCCGCGAACGCTTGCTCTTACCTTGTATGGAGACTTAGATCTCACAGTGTTGGAAGAAATGCCGAAAGGACGTAAAGCAATTGAAACAGAAATAGTTTCGCTTAGTGGTCGCAAAAAAACGTACGAAAAAATTCGCACACTTTTAAAAGAAGGAAGGCAGGCATATGTCATTTGTCCTCGTATTGACGAGCCAGACCCAACAAAAGCTCTCGCGCTTCAAGCTCGCTCTGTTGCCGAAGAAGCAAAAAAACTTACCTACTCAATATTCCCCGAATACAAAGTTGAAAAACTCCACAGCAAAATGACCCCAAAAGAAAAGGAAGAAGTAATGGATAGATTTGAAAAAGGAATTACTCACATCCTCGTTGCCACATCTGTTGTAGAGGTTGGTGTGAATGTGCCGAACGCCACCGCAATAATGATTGAGGGTGCTGATAGATTTGGATTGGCACAGCTCCACCAACTTCGTGGTCGCGTGATGCGCTCAACGCACCAGCCGTACTGTTTTTTGATGGTAGAAAAAGCGAGCGGAACAGAGAATGCGCGACTCAAAGCAATACTGAGCGCAAAGAATGGTTTTGAACTTGCTGAAAAGGATTTAGAGATTAGAGGTGCGGGAGAATTGTACGGAAGAAAACAGTGGGGTATTTCAGATGTTGGTATGGATGCTCTTAAAAATCTTAAACTTGTCGAGGCGGCACGCAGTGAAGCACAAAAATTAGTTGAAAAAGACCCTACGCTTAAAGAACATCAATTCCTTTCCGAATGTGCTTCAAAAAAAGCAGGTAGTTTGCATTTTGAATAGCCTAGAACCCATTCTCTCAAATCTTTAGTGCGTCAAATCTACTTCAAGTTTATTAGTTAAGTACGGTCTAGTATAATTATGCTATAGCATATTTATACTAGACCGGTGGTTTTTGCCTAATCAAGCAGTTTGGACTAGTCGTAACGAGTCACTACGTATCGAATCCATCCTGGTACGAAGTTAAGATTTACTTGATCCCGAAATTGTAGAAAATTTTAAAAACTACTATGCTGTTCGGTAGAAGTTTCTTCATGGTGTTCCGGATCTTCATGAGGAATGAGAGTTATTACTCCCAACATCAAAATACTGCCAATAAATATCCAGAGAATATGTTGGACAAAGAGCGACTTGGTACGAGCGTGCTGGAAAGAATGTGGAAACAAATCAAGAAACACGACTGATAATACGCCACCTAGGACGAAGGCAAGGAGTGGACCTTCTAAAGTTTCGAAAAGCTCGAGCAAGAAATAACCGCCGACTGCACCGATAAGAATAGTTGAAGAGGTTGCGAAGTTAAGAAATAGTGCTCGCCGCACAGAGTAACCGGCATCACGAAGCACAAAAAACTCAGCAATTTCCTGCACTACTTCATGTAAAAAAATACTGACCGTCGCTGCAAGTCCAACGAAAGGACTTACTGCAAATGTGGCGGCAAGTAAAATACCATCTCCAACATTATGTACGGAATCACTCATAAGCATCCGATGAGCGTCAAGATGGTGATGATCATCGTGTCGTTTTTTCTCTGATTCAGTATGTTTGTGTTTGAAGAACTTGTGCAGGATTGTTATGCCAAGCGCTCCGCCCAGAACCCACATGAGTCCTGACAAAAATTCCATGTGTTCAAAAACCTCGCGACCAAGTTGCCAGGCAAATATAAGAAAAACCCCTCCAGCAAGACTGACCATCAACTCCAAATTACGCTCAATAAATGCCCCGGCGCCTCGCCAGATAAGTAACTTGCCTGATAGTGAGGCGAGCATTATTGCAAAACATGAAATGAGTAGTAAAAGCATAATTAGCAAACTGGACATTTAGAAGACGATCCGCAACCCGTACACACCATGTGATGGTGATGATTTTTTGGATATGAAAAATGCATAGCATTTCCCACTCCACTCCCACGCAAAAGCAGACCTTTCTTCGCAAGATCATTAAGAGCCCTGTAAAGAGTGACGACATTCAAATCAAGCTTGCGGCCCATCTCATCAACAGTTAATGGTCGCTTGGCAGTTGATAGAGTACGCAAAAGAGCAGCACGGCCAGGAGTGGCGCGAAAACCTTTCTTTCGTAGAAGCTCATTGAAGTCATCCATACGCGCATAGTACACAAACGCAAATCATTTGCAAATACTTGACAGAGATACTGTTGTGGATTTATATTCAACAATATGAATAAAAGCAAATGGTTTGCGTTAGTTTTTGGTATTCTTTTATTAAGCGGTGGATATGCGACATATGCTCGTACCCAGAACCATTTTGAGCGCTCAAGGCTCATTGTGACAAATCCTGTACAACACATATCAAACATTGCACCTCAAGGAGCATTACATGTGCCTTTTACAAAGGTCAATTTAACTGCGCGAGGAACGGATATTATCGTTAACAAGATTACCGTCGTGCGTACTGGTCCAGCGGATGACGGTGCATTTGAAGATATTGTTCTTTTAAACTCCGAAGGTGAAGTGCTCGGTGATGGGTCACTCGATGGCGAACATACTGTTCATTTCAGTGAACCTATATATATTCCTCGCAATACAACGATACGCCTTACCGTAGCAGCAAATATGGCGGAAGATCTTGCAGAGTTTGAGGGACAAATTTCTGCACTCGTAATTACAGATATACAAGCTTCTGGCTTCTTACCTGTAAACTTAAAACCTTAATGTATATGTGTGCATGTTTCCTTTGAAGATCCCTTTCCCTGTAGAGTCGCAAGTAAATATGAGGCAATAATCGTTGTAATTGGGACTGCAAGAATAAGTCCAATTGACCCTATCAGAATCCTCACAATTTCAGTTGCAAAGAGTTCATTATTAAGAATAAAAAGTACGCCAGTATCTGTTGAGGAAACCATAAGCAAGAGGAGCGGTAGTGCGGCACCAACGTATGCAATAGCAAGAGTGTTAACTAACGCGCCTATGTGCTCTTTTCCTATGCGAATTGCGCGCTGATATACCTGTCTTCTTGTCATATGAGCACCAGCCCTGAAAAGCTCCTCGACAGCTACAGCTTGTCCTATAGCAATATCATAGAGAATTCCGAGAAGACCAATCATAATTCCTCCAAAGAGAAGGCCCATCATGTCAATTGAGCCGTTAGTATTAAAATTTAAATAGACACTTTCTTCAGATGTATAACCAGAAAGGTTTGCTACATGAACGACGTAGAAAGCTGCAAGCCCAGTAATCACAACAGTGGCGAGCATACCCAACACTGCAGCACTCGTTGTTTTATTGAAACCATGTGTAATATAGGAACCAACAACGATAATCAGAGACGAAACGCCTATCGCAGATAGAATAGGAGAAAATCCTTGTAAAATACTGGGGAGTAACAGCCAGAAAATAAGAACGATACTCCCAGCTAAACTTGCGATTCCACGAACGCCTGGTAACCCTCCAAAAACAAGTATTAGAAGAAGGAATATAAGAGCAAGACCTATTAACACGTCAAGACGGTACGGATCTGAAACGGTATAGATATCTGTGGCATCTCGTTGACTTGTGAGATGTCGTAAATAAAAAACATCACCCCTCTCAAGTTGAATGTAATCATTGTCAAAAGTAAGAATATTGCCCTTCTCAGCACCATCAAGCACTTCCACTTTGAGGGTCTGAGATTGAGAAGGAGTATCAGTTCCTGGAATAATTGCGGTCTGTTCATTCGTAACTTCTAGTACTTTTGCTTTTGAGAACGTTACGGTTTCTTGTGTTGATGTAGCTTCTTCAGCGAACGTAATAGCGGGACACGTAAAGAGAATACACAGAGCGAGAGCGGGAAGAATACTCGAAGATTTCACGTGCCTATTCTACCAGTGTTCACACAAATTTCACCGTCCCGCAAAAAAAGACAGTGCGACGTTAAGTATCTAAGCTCTATTTTAATCCAAATACACAGTTTGAATATCTCAATGCTTATAAAAACTATTCTCTATAAATTTGAACACTACAAATCTACTCCAAGTTTATTAGTCTAGTACGGTCTAGTTTAATTATGCTATAGCATAATTAAACTAGACCGGTGGTTTTTAATAGACAGATGAACCTTATCATTCCGAGCCGGCCAAGATAAAAACCCGAAGCAGTTCGGGTTTTATTAACACTTGTCCGCCCTCTTGGACTCGCTTTTCGTCGTTGTCCGGACACGAATAAATTTCCTGACGGAAATTTTTCGCGATCCCCAGCTCGGTATTTTTGCCTTGGCTACGCCAAACAAAAATATACCTGCGCTCGCGTACCAAGAAAAAACCTGCCGTGTGGCAGGTTTATTATCTTGGTCCGCCCTCTTGGACTCGAACCAAGGACCCCGGAGGTATAAGCTCCGTGCTCTAACCAACTGAGCTAAGGGCGGGTATCAGCACTATATCTAGAAGTACGTATTAATCAACGGACTTTATATAATTCTAGTCCTATTCTCTCTCTGTGTCGCGAGAAGACTCATATATACTAGAGCCACTATAGACTCTGGATGTAACCTCGAGACTTACCTTAGTTATGCGGTCGAGTTGTTTTTTCGTAAGATTACTTGGATCCAAACCCATTTTAATAGCAATCTCGCGTTTAGAACCTCGTGCTTCGTACTTACAATGATGCATGACTTTTACGCTTGATGCTCGATGTCCTTTTTCTTTTTGAGCTTTATACCGCCTGCGACAAGAATCTTCTCAAACTCATCTCGTTCAAGTGTCTCAACTTCAACCAGTTTTTCAGCGATAGCGTCGAGAAGTTTGCGATGTTCTTGAATTATCTTCTTTGCTCGGTCATGTGCGTCATCCATAATTTTCTTAACTTCAGCATCAACCTTTGAAGAAATAGCTTCAGAGTATTCCCTGTCTGATAGTCCACGACCAAAGAGTGCGCGTCCACCCTCGCCTTCTAGTGCCATAGGACCAACGGTGTCTGACATGCCGTACTTCGTTACCATGTCTCTGGCAAGCGCGGTTGAAACTTGCAGATCATTTGATGGGCCAGTCGTAAGATCTTGGAAGACTTCAACTTCTGCAACAAAACCGCCGAGTGACACTGCAATGTCATCGAGAAATTCTTTTCTCGACTGCATCTTTGTATCTTCGTCTGGAAGTTTAAGGGTGTACCCTGCAGCGCGACCACGAGAAATAATTGAGATTTTGTGAACCGGGTCAGCGTACGGAAGCACTGATGCAACGAGCGCATGACCTGCTTCGTGGTACGCGGTTACTTCTTTCTCTTTCTTGTTCAACAAATGGCTCTTTCTTTCGGGACCAAGCATTACTTTTTCAATCGAACGCACAAGGTCAAACATTGCCACTTTCTTTCTGTCTTCTCTCGCGGCCAATATTGCTCCCTCGTTCATGAGTGAAAACAAGTCAGCTCCAGAAAATCCTGGGGTTCGCTCCGCAATCGTGCGGAGCTGTACATCTTCAGCGAGCGGTTTCTTTCGCGCGTGAATTTTAAGAATTGCCTCACGGTCATTTCTGTCAGGTAAATCAATGGTCACTCGTCTATCAAATCTCCCGGGACGCAAAAGCGCAGGGTCGAGAACATCAGGACGGTTTGTTGCGGCCATTATGATAACTTTCTCGTTTTGTTCAAAGCCATCCATCTCAACCAAAATTTGGTTGAGCGTTTGCTCGCGTTCATCATTCCCTCCTCCAACACCTGCTCCACGAACTCGCCCTACCGCATCAATCTCGTCTACGAAGATAATTGCAGGAGCTGAATGCTTTGCCATATGGAAGAGATCGCGCACGCGAGATGCTCCCACACCGACAAACATTTCAACAAACTCAGAACCAGAAATTGAGAAGAATGGCACACCAGCTTCGCCTGCAACAGCTCTACCAAGAAGTGTCTTCCCTGTCCCCGGCGCTCCCATCAAAAGCACTCCTTTTGGAATACGCGCTCCGATGTCTAGGAATTTTTTAGGATTTTTTAGGAAATCAACAATTTCCGTTAATTCCTCTTTCGCTTCTTTAGCACCAGCAACATCTGAAAATGTGACGCGCTGTGAAGCGTCTTTAGGGTCAATCATTCGAGCTTTAGATTGCCCGAAGGTAAACGCCTGCGCTCCAGCGCCTTTTACTTGTCGCGACAAAAACCAAATAAACACCACTATCAAGAATAGCGGTAGTAAGATGGGCGCGAGATTAAAAAACCAATATTGAAAACCTCCTTGATCTTTTACCTCAATAGACACTTTCGCTATTTCGTCTGCTTTAAGTCCGTAGTTAGATAGTGTCGTTGAAAGTGCAGCGTCAGATTCTTTTTTCCCTGTTTTAATTGTGCCATCCGCATACTTCACTTCAAGCTTATCGCCCGCAACAGTAATGTTTTCTACGCTCCCGGCTTTAATGTCGCTTGCAAGGTTAGAAAGCGAAACTTTTGTGTCAGCTCCTGGAGGTGAAGATAAAACAGAATAAAGAGAAGTAAGAACAAGAACGATAATAATGGTCGAAAGTAGGTTGTTTCCCCACGAACCTTTTGGAGGCATTGGTGGCATTCCCTTAGGAATAAGCTTATCGAAAGGCCCTTTCGGTTTTCGAGGAGAAGGTTTTGGAGATGTCTTTTTTGTTCGATGTTCAGGCATCACGCTATTATATACTTCAGAGGGCAAAACCTGAAACGAAAACGGTATGCCAACACCTCATAATTATGAAACCTATTATAGAAAACAAAAAGGCACGTCTTGAATACGAGATACTCGAATCCTTTGAAGCAGGTCTCGAACTTTCAGGAGGAGAAGTAAAAGCACTCCGAGCAGGGCGGGGGTCACTCATTGGGTCGCGTGTTGTTGTTCGAGGAGGTGAAGCGTTTGTGGTTGGTATGACGATACCTCCCTACCAAGCTAAAAACACACCTTCAAGCTACGATCCTGAGCGAACACGGAGAATTCTTCTTTCAAAGAAACAAATTGCGGAACTCGCCTCAAGCGAAGGTCAGAAAGGGTTGACAATTATCCCTATTATGGTGTATAATAAGGTACAACTTCTCAAGCTCCAAGTGGCTATTGTTCGCCACAAGAAAAAACACGACAAGCGTGATACGTTGAGAAGCCGTGACGCCAAGCGCGACATTGAACGCACCTTGAAAAATCAAGACTGACCATTGTCCTTCCCCTCAAGCGAGTGTTGCTTTGTAAGATTCGTTTTAGGGGGATGAATTGATTCGACAATGGGAACAAGTTATACGCATGCGGATCGGTGAATACTGGAGAACACCTTAAACCTCGAGCACTGAAACGTGCAAACGCTTCTATAAAGAGCCCTTACCAACAGTTCGCTTTTGCGACTGCGTAAGCAACCTCTTCCGTTCCCGCTTCGGCCAGAACGGCGCTACACTTTTGATGTCTAATACGGAGTTTGTAGTGTCATAACATTAGACTTTATTCTTCTCTACTGCTCGTAGAAAAGAATGAAATTGAAGAGCTCGGTTGAAAAAGTTTTTGTCTACTTTTAATCTTTTCAATCTAAACTTCAAAGGAGACTATGTTCCGTAGCATTGCTTTAACTTCTCTCATTGGACGGGAGCTCATTACTCCCCATCTCCACATAATAAAAAACCACCGACGCGTCGTCGGTGGTTTTTTATGTTTGACAGTTCTACACTTGCGCCTTCCTTAAATGAGGCGTATAACGACTCAATTACACAGTTGGATTCATGCACGAAGCACCGAACACCTCAGAAGCTATGATTGATAAAGAAACCATGTCTCTCACAGAGATTCAGGCATATGTAGCAAAAAACGCTGTGCGCGCAGAGCTACCAAAAGGCATACCAAAAGCATGTTCTATTGAATGCATTGATGACCGCTGCACAAGAAGCCCGCTCGAGATTGAAGGCGAATCAAATGTGACGGAAAAGAGAAAATCAATTGCTTTCCCTGGTGGCGCACTTGGAGTGTTTGCAACACTCCTTTCTGGAATAAATGAATCTTTACCTGTTACTAGTCGTGAAGCACTTACTCAAGGTGAATTCTCTTTCAAAGCTATGGCTTCATTTTTTGAAAAAGAATTCTGTGGAATTAGTTGTCACACCGACAGTCACAACACTCATAGTGATAGCGCATGCGCAGGTTGCGGGCACTTAGCTTCCATACTTTCAAACGACGCATACAGGCTCGGCACAAACTACCAAACAGAGCTCGGACAATACGCGAAAGACATACAAAAACGAAAAGAGGCGCACGATGAAAGCGCAACGGTGTACACCTATCATGGTGACCATGCATCGAAAGCAGTGGTTCGAATTCTTAAAGAGCCTTCGGCTGAAACTTACATATCTCTCCCTCCAAATGACGGCGAGAATGGTATGTTCGTCCTAAACGAGGCAACTAATATGCATATCTTAGAGCTTGCTGGCAGAAAATTATATAAAGCATTTGAAACAGGGTTTGCCGATCAGAACATTCCTGAAGAAACACTTCTTAAAAATATTTCTGTGCAATACGGCCAACATGTTGGGCTCACTGCAAAGAAGTTGGCGCACGGGCTTCCTGTGTACGACGTAACAGTTGAGGGAGAGAATACATTAGTAACTAAATCAGCTTTTTCTTTTTAAAAATAGTTTATGGGTCTATTCAATAACGAAGGTGGAGCAAGAGGTCCAATGACCCGATCAGAAGCGAAAAAGTATGTAAAACGAAACGGAGTACTCGTTCCAAGCCCTCTGTGGACGGCAGAAAATATTGAGTGTATTGATGACCGTAGGAAAAGCAACGGTATTGGATACCCAGGCGGAGTTCTTGGGATGGCAGCAACTCTTTTTTCTAGCGTTGACACTGATTCACGAAAAAAAATTGGTGGTTTCACAGGATTTGGAAAATCACTTGAGAATTTTTTTGGAGGAATGAGTGGCCATACTGACGATCACAATGAAGGTCATGCATTTCCTTGTGCTGGATGCGGACACCTGCAGGCTATCCGAAATTCGCCCGACGAATACGGACTTGGAAGCGAACACCTTCACGATTTTGATGACTACGTGGGAAGCGTAGGCGGTCGCGCTCGAGATAATAAACGCGGTTTTAATATTTTTAACTATTTTGGAGGACATAATGCCCGCGCAGTAATGCACATTAACTCAGTGGATGATGATCACCACATATCGCTCCCACCAAATGATGAAACTGACCAGGTGTTTGTGAATCACAGAGGTGTGAATAGAGTGATACTAGACAACGCACGAGGAGTGCTACAAGGTATATTTGGTGGGATCTTTGTTCGAGATCCTAAAGAAATATACGATAAACAACTTGGGCTCACCGCAAAAAGGCTCGGCGCTGACAAAATTCCACACTACACCGTTTCCTCAAAAGACGGCAAAATCAATGTCGATTGATATCCTTAATACATACTTAAAAAACATATAAACGCAGTAAACAGCTTGTAAATAGGGCTCTGCTAAGCTACAATTCTCACACTAACCACCTTGAGTATTCTTAAAGCACGCATCAACGCGCAAATACGCGC
>SCVI01000017.1 GCA_004296925.1 Patescibacteria group bacterium
TGAAGTTGCTGCTGAATATATTTGTCCTGCTGCATTGATTGCAAGAGCGTTTGATCCTGTGAGTCCTGTGAGGAATGTGTTGCCTGAAACAGTGAGTGCGGTGGTGGATGCGTATGGGAAGGTGGAAGCGGTGGTGGTGGTTGCAGTGAAGTATGGTGCCGTCACAGAGTTATATGCAGTCAAAGAACCTCTAAACAAAGAGTTACCGACAGTTTCAAAAATGTTTCCAGTGGTTGATGTAGCGGAAGCACCAATAATAATGACGTTGGAAATGTCTGCGGGAGAGATAGAAAGACTGTCAGTCGACGTAGCCCATGCTCCAGCACCACCACCGCCAGATATATCGGCACCCCATACAGGTACACCACCTTGAACTTTAAGCACTTTTCCACTCGAACCAATTCCTAATCGCGATAAAGTATTCTCCGAAGATGCATACAATATATCTCCGGTAGTGTAGGAATTAAGACCAGTGCCTCCATAAAGTGTACCTATACTTGTAGTTGCCGAAACAACACCATTGTTTACTTGAAGGGGACCGTTCTCTGTCATTGAAGTTACACTTGAAATCAGCGTGAACGGTCCAGAGATGGTTGTCGTTGCGAGCGTGGTGTCTCCACTTGCGGTGAGTGAAGAAAGTTGCGTTGCGCCGGAAACTGAGAGCGTAGAAAAAGAACCAGTACCTCCAGAAATATTTGAACCAGTGATAGTGGTATTAGAAATCGTACCTCCAGTAAACGTTGAGCCTGAAATGTTAACGGAAGCAAGTTGATCAATACGATTGGATAATTGGATGGTTTGCGTGTTACCAGAAACATTTGATGCAATATTTGAAATCTCACCGTACATTTGCGAAAGTACGTTGTTTTTTAAAATTTGAAGTTCAGTAGAAAGCACCTCGGGCGACACACCTGGAGAACCTACATAATAATTTTCAGTCTTAGTAACTGCTCCATAATTGTTTGTCACCGGCCCGTAATAATTATGTATAGGTGCCTGGGCAACGGGGGTAGAAGCCCGCGACACAGAGGTGTCCCATACCGGAGTTAAAGTCCTCAAAGCAGAGGTTTGATTCTTTTTTGAATCTTGCGATGTATTAGATGTAATGTGTTTGGTGAAAAAGAAAAATGAGAATAGTGCATCAAAAAAATCAGAACTCGCATCAGATGCGCTTGCAAGCAATGAAGGTGTTCCTGTTTGAGAAAGCGAACGCTTAAACAATTTAGGGTTGTTCGATACTGAGTCAGCAACATATCCTGAAGAAGATGTATCAGTAGAAATTACAAAACTTTCATTTCTTTTCTGTAACCCATGGTTTACCAAGAGAAGTCCGATTGAAAGCGCGAGAAAAAAAGAAGCAGCATAAATCGCTATATGGGGAATTTTTCTAACAACACGTGTCTTAAATCTAAATATGGCCTGATCAGCCTGTTTGCCTAAAACACTGTTCGAAAGTTCCGAGCTCTGAACTGTATTCGAGTCTTGTACGACATCCTCATCAGAATTCTCAGGTGAAACCGTAAGAATATTTCGCAATCGTTCCTTGTTTCTCTTCTGACTTTTTTGGGTCTCTAGTACATACTCCGCAAGAGCAACCCGTGTCGTATACCAAATACCATCAATTTTCTTTGCAACTAACTTTTGCCTTCTTGCCAGCAATGATAAATATTCAGCGTCATAAGGAGAGTGCTTTGCAACCTTTGCAAGAGGCAACCACGTGTCTGTGGTTCCATCATCTTCAGTAATGTGATGTGTCAGATTACTCATGAAAAATGACCGATATTTCCGGAATATCGGCTTTGTTTTCAACAACGTCACACAATTCCGTTTTTGAGGTAATTTCTTGCATGTGAGGTTTGAAATACCTGACTGCGACGGTTATTCATATGCATACGAATAACGAAGTTGCAGGTCCTGTATCAAAAGAATACCTCCGTGTGTCTCTGAATATGCTATGTAAATATCCACTAAAAAAAGTCTTGGACAACAAACTGTTCCAAGCTCATCTAGCGCTCTAATAAAACATATACCGACACTGCCATGAAAAATACTAACCTTAATTAAAATAAGAAATTCGTTCGATGTGAAGCATCAAAACGAATAATTAAATCTATGTACCTTCATTAAACTATTCACTAATAAACCTTAATAGTTTATACTTAATCTCGGCAAGACGAGTTCGTAATATATAATGAAAATACTGCCTGCAATTACAGATATTCGCACAGAACAATCGTCTCAAAGCATGCAGAGTTACTTTAGTGATACACATTTCAACTCATAACGAGAATATCAATAGAAAATACATTGGCGTTCTGTCAATATACTTCCAAACAATCATTCCTAATTTTCGAAATCGCTCATATGAAAAAAGTACCGCAAAAAGACTTCCTGACCGTGAATGAGGTTGCAAAAGTTTTTGGTGTTTCCCCTCTTACGGTTCGCAATTGGGATCAAAAAGGCAAGCTCGAGGCGGCGCGCAATCCTTTTAATAACTATCGCGTCTATCGAAAGTCAGATATCGAGCAACTTATAGCCGCTATTGAGTTTAAAAAAGGGAAACACATCATAATGCCTGCCACTCATAAAAAAACGATTAGGAAGCTCTTGGTTCGATCTGAAGAGTAGTATATGCAGATTGCATAACCTGCGAGTTAATACGTGCACTTATATGCAAGCTTATAGCACCTGATTTGTTTTATCTGTATTTAGTAAATGTACTTTCTTTTAAATGCATCTTCTTATTTAAAGAACGCTTGTTTATCAGGCATGCTCCGTACAATTCTAAACAGAACTAAATAATTAAGTGAGATAAAGGTACACACCAACATACGGTACGCGCCGATACATGGGTTCAGCTATTCTATAAACACCCTCAAATAGCCACAATAAACTTCCCTATTCATACTTTATATTCATATTGATATGACTCACCAAAATAGCCATGTACATGAGTTTTTATCTATACAAAATCAGGATGACACAGCATGAGAAAAGATATCTAGATGCGCCATACATAGAACCTCTCACCCTATGACTAGCCCCAAGGCCCGTAGCGCATCTTTTGGTAAGAATATGAATACCGCCGTTCCGGTGCACCTAAAAGCACCATTAACGAGAGTAAAACAAACTACAGAAGACTCATAAGGGATAGATACGTTACGTGTCCCCTATCATAAAGAAAAACACCCCGATTTCGCGGGGTGTTTTTCTTTGAGGAGACTACGCGCGTCGCTTCGACGAGCGCTTCACGGCCTTTTTCTTTCCGGCCTTCTTCGTCGTCTTCTTCACCGCTTTTTTTGCTGGCTTCTTAGCCTTAGCTTTTTTCTTTGCTGCCATATAATTTTATTTTATTTGGGAGAATAACGACTTGTATGTGCGCTCGACGCCCGACCGAAATGATTGCGTTGTGCGAACAATCA
>SCVI01000085.1 GCA_004296925.1 Patescibacteria group bacterium
AAATGTTTCTTGTTGGTAGCAAAAGGAAGAAACTCGAGCGCACGTATCGCGCGTATGTGGAATCTGACAAGCAAAGCCTAGAGATATTGTTTCACCTGGCCAAAAGAAATACATTCTGGCTCTCAAAACATCGGGATCTGGACTATCCAGGAATTGACCGTAAGTACTTTGACAGCCGTGTCATCGAATATAAATCCCTTATGGGAGCTGATTTTTCCATTTGGAGTGATATCGAGATAAAAGGTTGGGAAGACCTGGCATGAGTAGGTATTATAACACTTAAAAACATAATTATGAGCGACGCAAAAAAAACTTACTACATCGGTCTGTCCATGGCAGGAACTGTTTCCGCAGGTACCTACACCGCTGGTAGTCTAATCGAACTCGACCGTTGGCTTTCCAAATGGCAGGAAGCGGCTGAAAATAATAAACCTATTTGGCTTAAAGCATTATATGATGCCGGGCCATATAAAAAAGGAGATCCTGTTCAGGTGGATCCTTCTGAATTTCCGGATCACGAAGTAAAAATAGCTGCTCTTACAGGAACTTCGGGAGGAGGAGTTGGAGCCACACTGTATATGTTGGGTCTTGCTACGGGCAGGCTGGACGAACTTGTGCGTGGGACCTGGCAAGACTTCAATATCAAGAAGATGCTCAATACTGACGATCTATCAAGCATGGATAAGAGTGTTTACTCAATACTGAATGTTTTGCCTATAGAAGAAGTCATATCAAAAATTAAAACAATAAAATGGGACCATAGTTCACGACTGGATAAGATCAGGTATATCGCTGACACCGTGGAGCTCTATCAAACCCTGACATCTTACGAAGCGATTCCATATTCTATTGTTCCATATAACAATACGGCTGCTGGCATTTTCAATAATCACTATGACTACATCCGGTTTGGAATATCGAAAAGTCACATTACTGGCGGGTTGGATTCCAGCAAGCCATACCGCTATGAGTTAAAGGTTACGAATGGTCAGCCGCTTATATTGGATGCAGCCTGGATGAAACTGGTCGAATCTACCCCGGCAACGGGTGCATTCCC